>JANYCA010000138.1 GCA_025360525.1 Chitinophagaceae bacterium
ATTCAGCAGGTTGTAAGCATTGTTAAAAATAGTGGTAAATTTTTCGTTAGTTGTAAGGTCAATTTTTTCTATAGTTTTTGAATAGGTTTTAAAAGAGAAATTATCCGGATAAAAATTACCCGCTGTAAACCAGGTGGTAATAACCATATCGTATTTTTTCTTCCAGTTATTTAGGCTAGTCGCCTCAAAATAAAAAGCAGTCACTTTATCCTGAATATTTAACTCAGCGATATTTTTAGTAGAAATATCTACACAAGCCTGGGCATTGTCGGTGCCATCATAACTGGCTACCATGTCCCAGATTTCCTTAACGCCGCATAAATGTTTGGGAATTCGGGCATTGCCAATACCAATGTCCAAAATAGAAATTGGAGAGCCTTTTTGTTTGTACAATTCTGTAATTACTTTTTTCAGTTCAATAAACTCGGCCCATTGCGCCTGTATTAAATATTCCGAAATATAATTAAGATCGAAAGATTTTTTGACGGTATTTTCGTTATCATACATTGCCATAGTTGTAATTTTTAAAGCTTATTTTTTGAAGTTATGTCTCAGAACTATTTTATTTTTTGTTCATTTTGATATTTCAGGTTGAACAGTTTATTCATTGAATTCCTTTACGACAAAGAATTAAATAGCTATTTCAAATAGGCTTAACCTAATTCCCTGGTAATGCTTTGGCAAAGCATCGGATGATATAGTATGTGACAGTCCTAAAAAAGTAAATCCGCAATTGGTATAATATTTAATCAATTTTTCATTATCGCCCCAGGTATCCATTCTTACAAATTGTTTACCGTTGTTGCGGCCAAAGTTGACTGCCCATTCAATTATATTTTTTACATAACCCCTGCCCCTGTACAACGGATTGTTAACAATTCGGTGAATATAAATGGAAGGCTCTTTATCCTTATTTCCCCAAATTAATGCATCACTAAAAGTTACTGCAAATATGCAGACAATCGTACAATCATCTATCATTTTATATTGCCGGTTTTCTGCAATTTCTTTTTCTATCAGCAATTCATCAAAGCCCTGCCACTGTTTATGAAATTTAGTTTGTTGATAGGCTATTGCCGCATCGTACAATTTGAGTATCGTGGGCATGTCTTCTGTTGTGCTGTTAGTTATTTCCATTATTGCTTTTATGAATACAAAATTAATTTTTTAAACAAGAAGGCTGGCCTTCAAAAAGAAGACCAGCCCTGTATTAAGTAAAAGCCACAATAAACTACTTTAAAATTTAAAATTTAAAGATGCCTGGAATATTGTTCCTAACTGGCTGAACTGAGAACCATTGTAACCTAAAATTCTATACCTGCCACTAAAAGATAAAAAACCTTCCAGCAAACTTTTATCCGCAGCATTTGCAAGGGTAGCTTTTGCGTTTACATAATTAGGATCGGTAGTATTACCAGTTAATTCCAACTTCCATTTTGGTAAAATATTGAAAAGATTATTTATAGTAACGGAGAAGTTGATTTTATTGGTAAAATCATAACCAAGGTTTAAATCTGTAACTACGGCAGGAGAAAATACCTGCTTGATATTTTCCATAATAGGGCCGCCGTTATCAAGATCCTGAAACTTGGTTGGTCCAAACAAAGTATTATTAAGGTTAACGCTAAACTTATTGATATGATAATCCATTCCCAAAACTGCTTTGTATAATGGACGCCCTTCAATTAATAACGATTTGATTTGCGTACTTAAGATGGTAGAACCTCCGTCCTTAATTGCTTTCGGATCGTTGGGGACTCCAATGATATCATTTTTCAGCGTGAAATTGGCAGCCAGGTTAACACCCAATTTACCTTCTCCCAAATTGATATTTTTATAGTTGGCAACTACATCAATTCCCTGTGTTTTGGTTTTTATTCCATTAATAAAAAACTGAACACTTTGCAGATCAAAATTACCTGCTCCTACACTATTGCCTTTCAATATTCTACCCAATTCTGTTGTAGGGTTAGCCAATAAACGGTCGTCGGTTGTAATGGAAGAACTGTAAACAACCCTTTCTTTAATGGTGATACTGTAAAAATCCAATGTAAAGCTGAAATCTTTGGTTGGATTAAACCCAAATCCAAACGTGTAGTTATTTGATTTTTCAGGTTTCAGCAGTGGAATTCCCAATGCCAGCGCCTGTTTGCTCCTGTTATTAAACAAACCGGAAAGCACAATATTTCCACCTGCAAAAGAAGCTTGGGTTGACTGTGCATATATCTGGTGCAATGTAGGTGCTCTAAAACCTGTAGAAACCGAACCTCTCAGTACTAATTTATCTCCTGATACTTTATAGCGTGAAGATGCTTTCCATACCGTTGCAGATCCAAAATCACTGTATTTTTCTTGCCGGATGGTGCCATTGAGTAAAAAGTCTTTAGTTACATCCAAACTTGCATCAAAATAAGCACCAAAGTTGAAACGGCTGTTGCTAGTGGCATTTTCCTGGCGAATCCCCGGGAACGAATTGGCACCCTCTGCAACATAAGATGCTGTATCACCTGCAATAATTTTAAATGTTTCCTGCCTTATCTCCGAGCCAAAAGCAATACTGAAATTATCAGTTACAGATTTAGTAATATCATAGTTACCAATAAGATTGGTAAATTTATATCCACCCGGTTTAAAAGATGTTGGACTTTTGGCCCCCAGTCCTCGATTCAAGGTATTTTCAACCGTATATAACTGCTGGTTTCCACCCGTTGTAAAACTTACATCTTGTTTCCATCCGTTACTTTCATTCTTAAAACCAATGGTAGCATTGAAATCAAGCAATTCGCCTTCAAAAGTGGGCCCATATCCTTTATAAGTTGTACCGGCAGCATGTAATAAATTAAATGGATCTCCTCTCCAATAAGGCGTGCGGAAATTGGCATTACTAATGGCTTTTTTTGCAACCAATGCAGCATTGCTGTAAAATTGTCCCTTTTCGCCAAGAGGAATACCAAGATTATAATTAAATTTAGCGGCGGTAATTTCACCCGTACCATTTTTGTTATTACCTGTTGGATATTGTGCTAAATAAGATCTGATAGATGCATCATCTGTAGGATTTCCGCCAAAGGTTGCAATTTCGGTGGGAATGTCAATGATACCGGAACGCACCGCATTATTTTGCTGGCTGAAATCAACCGTATAATTAATGAACCCTTTTCCGGCAAAGTTGGCGCCACTGTTAAAAGCCATACCGTAATTGCCTCCATCACCTTTGCTGGTAACACCAGAGTTAATGGTTAAAGAACTGTATTCAAATTTGTCTTTTAAAATTACATTCATTACACCTGCAATGGCATCTGAACCATATTGGGCAGATGCACCATCCCGTAATATCTCTACTCTTTTAATGGCATCAGTAGGAATGGCTGATAAATCTGCACCGGTTTCACCTCTGCCAGGGGCAAACTGTACATATAATAATGAACTTAAATTTTTTCTCTTACCATTAATTAAAACCAACGTACGGCTAGGGCCAAGGTTACGAATTTCGTAGGGATCCAATAACGTGGTTGCATCGTTTACCGGCGTATTAATGGTGTTAAATGATGGAACCCTGTACTGCAAGGCTTTGTCGAAAGAAATCTGCCCGGTTGACTTTAATGTTTTATTGTCAAAGTTATCAATCGGCAAAGGACTGGTAATTGAAGAACGGGGCATTGAACGGGTACCTGTAAGAATAACTTCCTGCAATGCTTCCTCAGCCACCACCAAGTTGGCATTCAGTTTTTTTTCGTCACCGGCTGCAAGTGTTACTGTTTCAACAACGGTTTTATACCCGGAACCAGAAAAGGTAATTTTATAAGTTCCTGGCTCAAACACCAGGCTATAACGACCATCCAGACCTGTTGCTGCGCCGTTGTTAGATGGCTTGGCAGAAACACTGATACCCATTACTGGCGTACCACCACTGGTAACAATACCAGCAATTTTTTGTGCTTTCATGTTTGAACTAAATAACATTAAAAGACATAAAAAATGGAATGTGAGGAGTTTTTTCATGTATGAAGTTTTGGTTATAAATATTAACACAATTTAAACAAAAGTGTTCAAAACAAGCGTTTTTAACAAAAGTTGTTATATAGCAGATATTCACTATTTTGTATACGTAATGAAAACTTGTTGTAAAACGATTATACAATTTATCGTCTTTATATTATAGGCTGGGTTTAAAATGACTAGCAGCCGTGACATTCGCTCAAAACTTCCTACAACCAAAAACATTTGCGTAACTATTACTACTATTTACAAAAAATGTTTTTCAATTAACTGGTACCCATATGTTTTTTTTATGACATAAACCAGTAAAAAAACAGTACTAAATTTTGCACCTGGAAAATGCCTTCAAAAAAATTGATGTTGTATTTTATCACACTATTTTATATTTTTCGGCTGACTATAAAGTTGTCGCCAATTAATTCTATTGTTAATCGTAAATTTTTATCATGAAAAAATTATTAGTTTTTGTAGCAATTCTTGCAGGATTTTCATTTATGCCAGCAGGTAACGGTGTATCCAAAAATGAAAAAAAATCAGCAGCAAAGTTTTTAAAAACCACGGAAAAAGACGTGCTGGCTTCCATTAAAGGCCTTAGTGAAGCACAACTTAAATACAAGCCTGCAGTTGATAAATGGAGTGTAGAAGATTGTATGAAACATATTGCGGCAACTGAAATCGGTCTTTGGAAAATGACTGAAGGCACCATAAATGGGGCCGCCAACCCTGAGAAAAGAAGCGATATTAAAATGACGGATGAGGAAGTGATGAAGAACATTGAAAACCGCACCAATAAAATAAAAACGTTTCCCCCTTTTGAACCCCAGAATACTGGTTTTGCAACATTAAATAATGCCGTTAATTCATTCAAAGAAAACAGGGGTAAGCTCATTGTTTATATCAAACACTCCGAGGCTGATCTTCGGAATCATGTTGCAACATTGCCTGTCGGAAGTTTTGACAGTTACCAAATGATATTATTTATCGGCGCACACAGCAACCGGCATATGCAACAAATAGAGGAAGTAAAGGCTGATCCCGGGTTTCCAAAAAATTAACTGCGGTAAAATATATTTGTAAAAAAGCACGGGCTTATGCTTGTGCTTTTTTGGGACCAGATTCATTTTGTGGGGAGTAAAAAGAGGTTGATGTTTTTTAGAAAGTTACCATTTTAATAATCGGCTACAGCAGCAACAAATTATTTTAATGAAGATTAATAATGTATACCAGTTACGCCAGCGGCGTAACCTATTTGTAGATAATGAAAGATAAAGTATTTGCCCCAGCGGGGCAACCTACTAAATTGGTTGATCTTTTAATTTATCAGGTTGCACCGCTGGGTCAAAATAAATCTAAACTATTTTCTACAAAGAGATTGGCCCGCTGGGGCAAAGGGTGCAAAGCAGATTAAAATCAATGTGGCTATTCTATTAAAATATGCATATCTGATACATCATACAGACTATAAAATATTTCAAAAACAATGCCTTTGTTCTCTTACTCCCCACGAAAGGAAGGTGATCCCTTTTTTGTTAGAGATGTAAACCTGTTTCTCCCAAGTAGTCTTTTAATATTACCGATAAAAGATCCACAATGATTTACCGTTGAACGGAGCGTCGCCAATGAAGGACCACATAGCGGTAATGCCCGTCTCAAAAACAGCTTTAGCAGCCCACAAATAAAATGCTGTTGTGTGGCAAAAAAACCTTGAAAAGCCCTACCTTCGCAGCCCCGTTAAAAAAAACCCGGGGTTATTTTATGTCATTTAACATTATTAAACAATTAAACGCAGATGCACAGGAAGGTGCTGCTTCGCCCGAAGCAGAATCTGCTGCGGTAACAAATGTGCCTGCGACTAATGCCGAGACAATCGGCATTGAAGCTACTACTGCTGAAGTAGTTGCGGACGAAACTGCTGCCGTTGAACCGGTAGTTGCTCAAGCGCCGGTGGTAGAAAGAATTGTAACACCACACGACGATTTTGACTGGAGTGTAGACAAACGCAATGTTAGCAGCTACAACCAGGCAGAAAAAGAAAAGTACGACAAAGTGTACGATGACACTTTTAAGCAAATTAATGATGGTGAAATGATCCAGGCTACTATTGAGGCCATCACCAAAACAGATGCGGTTGTAAACATTGGCTTTAAAAGCGATGGACTAATTTCCTTGAACGAATTCAGGGATATCGTTGGCGGATTAAAGGTAGGCGACATCATTGAAGTAATGGTAGTTGAAAAAGAAGACAGGGATGGCAACCTACACCTAAGCCGTAAACAAGCCCGTACAAGTCGGGCGTGGGAAAGAATTATGGAACTGCACAAAACCGGCGAAATTGTTACTGGTTTGGTTACCAGCAAAACAAAAGGTGGCTTAATAGTGGATGTTTTTGGTATGGAAACTTTCTTACCAGGATCTCAGATTGATGTGAAGCCTGTAACGGATTACGACCAGTTTGTTGGTAAAACAATGGAATTTAAAGTGGTTAAAATTAATGAGACCATCAAAAACGCCGTTGTATCTCACAAAGCACTTATTGAAAGCGATATTGAAGCACAAAGGGCTGAAATTATAGGCAAATTAGAAAAAGGACAGGTATTGGAAGGTACCATCAAAAATATTACTGACTTCGGTGCATTCCTTGACCTTGGCGGTTTAGACGGTTTATTATACATCACTGATATTTCGTGGGGCCGCATAAGCCATCCAAGTGAAGTATTGAAGATGGATCAAAAAATCAACGTGGTGGTATTGGATTTTGATGATGACAAAAAACGTATCAGCCTTGGCTTAAAACAATTGACTCCTCATCCTTGGGATACCCTGAGCGAAAATATTAAAGAAGGTGAAGTTGTAAAAGGTAGAGTTGTAAACATTGAAGACTACGGTGCTTTCTTAGAAATTATGCCAGGTGTTGAAGGTTTGGTACACGTAAGTGAAATTACATGGGCTAATACACCGGTTAATGCTAAAGAATTCTTTAAACTAAACGACGAGTACGAAGCTAAGATTGTAACCCTTGACAAAGACACTCGTAAAATGAGTTTGTCTATCAAGCAAATGGCCAACGATCCATGGAGCGATATTAACGTTAAATTTCCTGAAGGAAGCAAGCATACAGGTACGGTTAAAAACATCACTCCGTATGGCGTGTTTATTGAATTGGCAACCGGTATCGGCGGCATGATTCACATCAGCGATTTAAGCTGGTTGAAACGTTTTAACAATCCGAACGAATACACAAAAGTGGGTGCTGCTATTGAAGTAATCATTATGAACATCGATAAAGATGGTCGTAAGCTCCAGTTGGGACACAAACAAATTGAAGAAGATCCATGGAACAGTTTAGAAAGCACTTTCCCGGTTGGTAGCATACACGAAGGTACCGTTATTAAAAAAGACGATAAAGGTGCTGTAGTTCAATTGCCGTACGGATTAGAAGGTTTTGCGCCAACCCGTCATCTGTTAAAAGAAGATGGTAAAAACGTAAATGCAGATGAAATTGCGCAATTCATGGTAATTGAATTTGACCGCAACGACAAACGCATTGTTCTAAGCCACACCCGCCTGTGGGAACAAGCAATGGAAGAAGTAAAGCAAGCTGAATTTAAAGAGAAAAAAGCAGATGCTGAAGTAACCAAGAAAGCAGTTAAAAACCTGCAAAGCAAAGTAGAGAAATCTACCCTTGGCGATATCGGCGCTTTGGCTGATCTTAAAGCAAAAATGGACAATGCTGCAAGTACTGCTGCTCCTGTAGTCGCTAAAACCGAAGCCCCGGCTGTTGTTGAAGCTCCGGTTGCTGCTGAAGCTCCTATTGTTGCTGAAGCTCCGGTTGCAGTAGAAGCACCTGCTGCTGTTGAGGCCCCGGTTACTGTTGAAGCTCCGGTTGCAGTTGAAGCTCCTGCAGTTGAAGCTCCTGCTGCTGAAGCTCCGGTTGGCAAGAAAGCAAAAGCTGCTAAAGTTGTTGCTGCAGCACCTGCTGAAGATGCGCCGGCTACTGGCAAACCATCGGCTACTACTGAAGAACCAACTGCTGAATAATTATTCAAACTGGTTTTATACAATCCCATTGCAGTAATGCAGTGGGATTTTTTTGTGGGATGTGTTTCCGGGATTGAACAAATTTTATAACGATGTGTATTATTTTTTTGGAGACGGGCATTGGGTTTTCATGGCATCATCGTTGTGTCACTCCCTTGTACTTTTAGTGCATTGGGCAGCAGCTAATAAACTAGTATGCTTAAAGAAGATCAATGCTGCACTCTCCCATCAACATTTATCAATCAGCATTTTCTCATAACTCATAGCTCATCACTCATCACTCATAGCTCATAACTAACCACTCAACCACTCACAACTCACAACTCACCACTCACAATTCACCACTCGCCATTGCCCATTCACCATTACCTTTGCCAATTAAATACAACCGCTGTTTTACATGAATAATTTCAATAAATATTTTAGCCTGATGGCGTTGATCATCGCCAGTTTTTTATCCTTTCTTCTTTTGCTGGTGTTATTTTTTTATGTGATGAAATTGTTTTCGATTGTATTTTTTAGTATCCCAGGCTCTACCAATATTTTTGAAACAGTGATTATACTGGTGCCCTATATATTGTATTATGCGGCTTATTATTACCTGGCAAAAAAAATTGCTTTGGCAAAAACATCCATCGCTAAAGTAATGGGTTCGGTATTTTTAATTGTTGGTACTACCATTGCAACGGTTACACTTGTACTGGCATTTATGCTGTTTTTTAAACTGCATTATCCATGGCTCAAAATATTAGAATCCAATTCTCATTACGCATTTATTGTACAGATAATTATTATTTTTTTTGCTGCCGGCACCATTGCAAGCGGAGACGCCAAGGAAAAAGACTGGATGGAAAGGGGAAGTGGTGAGAAAGTTTAAAGGCTGAAGGGTGAGGGTGAATGGTGAATGGTCAATAGTGAATGAATCAATTACCCGATTATCAATTATCAATTATCAATTATCAATTAACCGCTGCAATTGCTTTAGCTGCAATATACCCCGTGGTCCAGGCGCTCTGGAAGTTGAAGCCGCCGGTTACGCCATCTATATTTAAAACTTCGCCGGCAAAAAACAAGTTAGGTACAATTTTGCTTTGCATGGTATTGTAATCTACCTGCTCCAATGCTACACCGCCTGCTGTTACAAACTCTTCTTTAAAGGTTGTTTTGCCACTGACTGCAAATTCCTGTGCACAAATATTTTTGATGAGTTTATTTTGTTCTTTTGCTGGTAAGTCGGCCCAGCGCAGGTTTTCATTAACGCCGCTTTGCTGCAACAGGTATTGCCATAAACGCTGTGGCAAACCAAAGGCATTTCGGTTTACTATTTTTTGTGCTGCCTGATCAAATCGTACTTGTTGAAATTTATCTTTCAACGTTTGTTCGTTGAATGCAGGCAACCAGTTTACCAAAATAGAAAAATGATAATTTTTTGCAGCCAGTTCTTTTGCACCCCAGGCAGATAATTTTAAAATACAGGGGCCACTCATGCCCCAATGTGTAATTAATAAAGGTCCCTGCTCCTGTAGTTTACTTCCAGCAATCTTTACGCTGGCATTCTCTGCTACAATTCCCATTAGGCTGGTTATGCTGTTGCCGGGCATATTAAAGGTAAACAAGGAGGGAACAGGAGCCTCAATGGTATGTCCTAATTTTTGCAGCCATTCAAATTGAAGGGCTTTGGGATAACCGCCACTGGCAACACAAACAAAATCAGTCATTATTGTTTCGCCATCTTTATAGCCAACTGACCATCCACCATTCACCATTGATAAAGCAGCAACCTCTCTGTTCAACAATATTTGCACCCCCAATTTATTCACCTCTTTCATCAGGCAATTCACAATCGTTTCGGATGAATCTGTAGTAGGAAACATTCTTCCATCAGCCTCCGCTTTAAGTTGTACGCCTCTTTCGTTAAACCATTGTATTGTATCTGTAGTAAAAAAATGATGAAATGCTTTCTTTAAAAACGAGTTGCCCCGGGGATATTTTTTTATCATCTCCGCCATGCTGAAACAATGATGGGTAACATTGCATCTGCCCCCTCCACTAATTCTTACTTTGCTCATTAGTTTGCTGGTTTTTTCAACAATCATCACCTCCAATGCCGGGTTTATTTGTGCGGCATTTATTGCACAAAAAAAACCGGCTGCACCGCCTCCAATTACTACCAATCTTTTTTTAACCATTTAATTATTTTGATAATTACTGTGGTATTGATCATTGAAAATACAAATTACAAAATTGCGTAGAGGAAGATCAAAAATTTATTTTTTAATTTTCTGTCTTAATTTTTTTACTTTTTACTTTTTACTTTTTACTTTACCTGGTGCGGCTTTTTTATTTATCGCCTTTGCATTTTTATTGTTTATTGCAGTAGAATCTTTGCTTTGCAATACTTCGTCTTCATCATCATAATCTTCATAATTTCCAAAAACACTTGCCATTTCTTTTGCATGATATACAGCCCGGTTAAATTTATTACTTACAACAATAATGGTGACCGTATCTGCAAGCAGTCTTACAAATGCGGCATTGTTTCCATGCCACCAGCCATTGTGATAAATCATTTTTTTTCCGGCAGGATAAATATTCATTCGCCAGCCAAGGCCATAATTTCTTATGCCTGCTTTTTCGTTACTGTAGGGAGCATAGGCCTGCTCCAATGTAGCTGCGGTGAAAAATTTTCCGCTTCTGAGTGCCCTATCCCAGATTAAAAGATCTCTGGGCGTAGTGTAAATATTTTTATCGCCATATACCGCATCTAAAAAGTTAAACGACATCGGCCTGTTTCTCCAATCATAACTTGCAATTACGGATGCTTGTTGTGCAGTGTCGAATACAAACGTATGTTGCATACCCAATGGCACAAAAAATGTTTTTGCCAGGTAAGCAGCATATTTTTGACCCGTAACTTTTTCAATAAGCAGGGCCAGCAGTGCATAGTTGGTGTTACAGTAAGTAAAATGAGTATTGGGCGATGAAATATTGGTAAGGTCTGCTTTACGGTTTACCATCCAGTTTAAAATATCCTCATTTTTAACAAACTTCGATTTATCCCAGCCCAGCTGTTCCATAAAATATACATAATTCGGTAAGCCACTTCTATGGTTTAGCAGCGTTCTCACAGTTACCCCGGGATAATTAAACGAAGGGAAATATTTATTGAACTCATCATCAATATTCAGCTTTCCATCTTGCCATAGCTTTAATACCGTCATGGCAGTAAAAGTTTTAGAAACAGAAGCAATATGAAAAGCTGTAGTCTCAGTAACTGTATCTTTTCCGGGCAAATGGCCGGTACCTCTATAAGCTTCAAAAATAATGTTACCATTTTTTGCTGCGATAATGCCTCCATTAAATCCACTTCGAACCAATGCAGAGTCATACCATTTTTTACAACCTTCGTAGTAATATTGTTGGGTAGCGGCAGAAAGTGGCACAGGGGCGGCAAGTAAAATTGAATCGGAAGCAATAATAGGACCAGCCTGCTTTTTAGGGCCTCCTGCTCCGCAGGAATTAAGCAATAACATAGATGAAACTGTCACCAAAATAGCCAATAAAAAAGGCTTAATAGGATCGATACGTAAAATACTTTTTACCTGCAACATAAGTGAGTACAATGTATATGAATATATTTGCGCAAAATAAAGCGTAATTAAGATGTCTGACAAAAATAAAACGAGTTATCCCAAAGAGAAGATCAATATCCTTTTTTTAGAAAACATAAGTGATGTGGCTGTTAAATATTTTACCAGCGCAGGATACAGCAATGTAAAAAAAATTGGAGGCGCCCTAAGTGAGGAGCAGCTAATGAAAGAAATTAAGGATGTACATCTTTTAGGCATCAGAAGTAAAACACAGGTAACAGCTAAAGTACTGGCAGCAGCAGAAAAGCTTCAGGCCATTGGCTGTTTTTGTATAGGCGTAAATCAGGTAGATTTAAAAACTGCCACCAAAAACGGTATTGCAGTATTTAACGCACCATACAGTAATACAAGAAGTGTAGCGGAACTGGTAATTGGTGCATCTATCATGTTAATTAGGAAAATAATTGATAAGAATAACGCAGCGCATAAAGGCATTTGGCTTAAAGAAGCTAAAGGAAGTTTTGAATTGAGGGGTAAAACATTGGGCATAATAGGCTATGGGAATATTGGTAGCCAACTGAGTGTATTGGCAGAAAGTCTGGGGATGAAAGTAATATTCTACGATGCAGAAACCAAGCTACCCCTTGGAAATGCCGTTGCAAAGAAAACGCTGAAAGAACTGGTGGCGCAGGCTGATATTATATCGTTGCATGTGCCTGAACTACCTTCTACTAAAAATCTGATTAATAAAGCCAACCTTAAGTTTTTTAAACAGGGAAGCATTCTTATAAATTATGCCCGGGGAGAAGTGGTTGATTTGGATACTCTGGCTAAATGTATTACAGATGGACAAATAGGAGGTGCTGCAATTGATGTATTCCCAATTGAACCAGAAAAAAATGGTGATCAATTTTCGTCTCCTTTACAAGGACTGAACAATGTATTGTTAACGCCACATATTGGTGGCAGTACAGAAGAGGCACAACAAAATATTGGAGATGATGTAAGCAATAAATTATTTAATTACCTGGAGAAAGGTGAAAGCTATGGTTCACACACTATACCAGTATTAAATCTTCCACCACAGGAAGGTACCCATCGCATTCTGCATATTCATAACAACGTACCCGGGGTGCTCAGTGAAATAAATACACAACTGTCTAAACACAAAATAAATATCCTGGGCCAGTACCTAAAAACCAACGATTCTATTGGATATGTAGTGCTGGATGTAAATAAAAATTTAAGCAAAAATGCAGCCGAATTACTTAGAAAAGTAAAAGCCACTATCAAAGTAAGGATGCTGTATTAATTTGTTATTATTCCGGCGTTTTTTTCGCTGTTAACTGTACATAGGCAATAATTAGTATGCCTGCTATTATCAGTGAAAAAGAAATAATTTCGGCCTGGCTCATTTGCATACCTAAAAAATGAATATGGTTGTTGACCCGTATCTTTTCAATGAGGAACCTTTCTAGCCCATTCAATATAAAATAAATGCCTGTAATGGTTCCTGCGGTTTTTATCCGTTTTCTTACCGACCAAAGGGAAAAAAATAATAGGAGGTTAAGGGCAGTTTCATAAAAAGGTGTTGGAAACACCGGTACTGGTAAAGCCCTGTTGTGATCATCCTGCAAAGAGGCAATCACAATGCCATCATTATTTACATTTTGAGGATAACTGTAAGCAACCATCCATGTAGGTAAAAAAGCAGGTGCCTTTAAATTTCTTGAAGGAACTTTATCGAGGCTATTACTTTTTCTGTCCGTCACAGTGACCATTTGTGCAGCACCCGGATCAATAACAGCACCCTGTAAAAAATAAGTGGCGTATTTGGAGAGCTGAGCATGGTATTCTGCCGGAGTGGCTTCTACAGCCTTGCCATCGGGCCCTGTTATATAAGCACTGTTGTAGACCCCCCAATCGCCGTCACCTGCCACTTGGCAGCCAATTCTTCCAACTGCATAAGCCAGTAACATTGCAGGTGCAATGGCATCTACCAAATGTATTACACGAATGTTTTTGCTGATAGCGTACACGATTAAAGCGATGGCAGCCACAATTAATCCGCCATAAAATGTTAACCCGCCGGCGGAAAAAATCCGCTCAATGGGATGTTGAATAAATTCATCCCAATTTTCAAAATTATCAAATAGCTTGGCGCCAATAATACCAAACACCAGTGAAATAATAACGATATCCCCCACCCTGTCGTGTGGCCATATTCTCACTGCCCTTTGTTCGGGCACTTTAAGTTGTTGCTTTTTTTTCTCCCACCACTTTAAACCTGCAAGCAACAAGCCGAGGGCTAAGCCAGCTGCAAGGTTACCTTCTGCAGAAAAAATATAGGCAGGTGGCGTAACTAAATCCGGCTTATTAAAAAGTAACCCAACCAACTTATACCCAAAAATAAACCCTGTTAAAAAGTTGAAGAAAATATCCCAAACAGATGCTGGCTTACCAACTGTAATAAACTCTTCCCTGGGAAATAACAATCCGAGCTTTTCCTTTCGCTTCAATTCACTGGAAATAGCAATGGCAGAAACAATAAAACCCATTGCAACCATTAAACCGAAAGTATTTAAAAAACTAAGTGGTTTCCATTCAACACCAAACCAGTCTTTAAACACATAATATAAGTTGGGATACATAGTACTATTGAAAGGTTAAAAAATATGTGCTTTGCAAGTTATCTATTCTGCTTTAATAATACTAAACAGTATATAGATTGCAGATATAACACAATAATACAAAGAATAAACACAGCGGCTGTGTTAAGTTAATTAAAGCATGGGAATAAACACTAAACCAGTAAATAATAAAGAGGCTGTCTCATAAATAAAACAAGCATTTGAGAATGACTGATACAAATTCATTCTTCGAAGGTATCCGAATAAAATTCATAAAAAAGAGGCTGCTCGTACTTTTGAGACAGCCCCTTTTTTATTTGTTTTAAAATTTTAATTGCAATACTGATCAAATGCACCAATAAGATTTTCAGCAATCATTTGTGCACTACGACCTTCAATATTGTGCCTTTCAATAAAATGCACTAACTCACCATTTTTAAACAATGCAATAGAGGGAGATGAAGGAGGATAAGGCAATAAATGTTCCCTGATTTTTTTTACAGCATCCACATCAAATCCGGCGAAACTGGTGGCTAAATGATCGGGTTTTTTTTCGCTGTTTTGTACTGCCATCAATACACCTGGCCTTGCAGTACCTGCGCTACAGCCACAAACTGAATTAATAACTACCAGGGTAGTTCCTTCGCCAGTGATGGCAGATTCAACTGCTGAAGAAGTTAACATCTCGGCAAAACCGTTTTCTGTTAATTCTTCTTTCATTGGAATTACTATTTCTGCTGGATACATATACTTTACATTTTTTGAACCACAAAAGTACAGACAAGCTTTCAAAAAAATGGTAGCAAATACCAATCTGCAAAAAAATATCACATTTCACAACTGCCGCTATTGCTTAAAAAAGAGGGCTGCTAGCGACGCATTCCTTTACAGACTTGATTAACTAATTAGAAAATAAAGACATTATGTCATTAAATATTACCCATTAGCGACATAATGTCTTTATTTTTGATGAAAAAAGACATTTTTACTGGTTATAAACGACTGGAACAGGTTTTGAGCGATCCTTCTCAAATATTATTAATCAACAAAAAAAATTAAAACTATGACACTCGTAAAAGTTAACAACCCAATTGCAAAAAGTTTTGATGGATTGATGAACCAGTTTTTGAATGATTTCCCATCAGCCACAGGCAAAACCATCCGAGAAGAATTTTTAGGTTTTCCTCCAGTAAATATTGATGAAAAACCAAACAGTTATCTGCTGCAATTAGCAGTTCCGGGATACGAAAAAACGGACTTTACAATTAAACTGGAAGCTGATTTATTAACTATTAGTTCAGCAAAAACAGTTGAAACCAAGGATGAAACGGTAAAGGCAGTGAGGAAAGAATTTTCTAACAAATCTTTTAAACGGAGCTTTACATTGGATGAAAAAATTGATGGCACAAACATAGTTGCCAAATATGAAAACGGCATCCTGAATGTAGAAATTCCTAAAAAAGAAGTGGAAAAAACAGCAGCAAAAGAAATAGCAATATTATAATCGTACTGTTTATACAGTGGGCATACAGCGGGTTTGGTTAAGAAGCTACAACGGTTTATTCGTTGTAGCTTTCTTTTTGTGTACCCTGCTTAACAAATCATTATAAGGCTAAAAAATCTTAAAAAAGCATTTCTGGTATATCGCCTTCAACGATTAGCTTGCCGGCAGTTTTTGCTTTTATTTCATCTACACTAACACCAGGTGCCCGCTCTAACAGCTTAAAGCTTCCATTAACTATATCCAGGACTGCCAATTCTGTCACTACCTTTTTTACGCAGTTAACGCCGGTTAGCGGCAGCGTGCAGGCAGGCAGTAATTTCGATTCTCCTTTTGGATTGGTATGCATCATGGCCACCATAATATTTTTTGCACTGGCAACCAGGTCCATCGCACCACCCATGCCCTTAACCATTTTTCCGGGTATTTTCCAGTTGGCAATATCGCCCAACTCACTTACCTCCATTGCACCCAAAATCGTCAGGTCTACTTTTCCTGCTCTTATCATCCCAAAACTCATGGCGCTATCAAAAAATGCAGATCCTGGTACAGTTGTAATGGTCTGCTTGCCGGCATTTATCAAATCTGCATCTTCATCCCCATCCATTGGAAAAGGCCCCATTCCCAACAATCCATTTTCACTTTGCAACACCACTTTTATACCGGCAGGTATATAATTAGCTACTAATGTAGGAATACCAATACCAAGGTTTACATAGTAGCCATCCTTTAATTCCTGTGCCAGGCGTTGAGCAATTTGATTTTTATTAAGCATGAGACACTAATATAATAATGAGATAATTGGATAAAGGGGTGATAAGGCAATTCTAAACCAAAGGGTAAGCACATCGTCAAACTGCCTATTCATCAGGCTTATTTACCGTTCGCTGCTCTATCCTTTTTTGATAATTTACTCCCTGGAAAATACGATGTACGTAAATGCCGGGGGTATGAATATGATCGGGGTTTAAGCTCCCGGCTGGCAACAGCTCCTCCACTTCCGCAATGGTAATTTTACCAGCCATTGCCATTAAGGGATTAAAGTTACGGGCAGTTTGCCTGAATACGAGGTTACCATCTGTATCTCCCTTCCAAGCCTTTACCAGCGCAAAGTCTGCATCAAATGCATATTCCAGCAAGTACGCTTTATTGTTGAATACCCTTACTTCTTTACCAATGGCCACTTCGGTACCTACTCCGGCAGGCGTAAATATTGCAGGCATTCCGTAGCCGGCAGCCATGCAGCGGGTAGCCAGCGTTCCCTGCGGAATAAGCTCCACTTCCAATTCGCCACTCAACAATTGCCGTTCAAACTCAGCATTTTCGCCCACATAGGAGGCGATCATTTTTTTAACCTGTTTTTGCTGCAGCATAAGGCCAATGCCAAAATCATCTACGCCGGCATTATTAGATATGCAGGTTAGGTTAACAGGTCGTTTATTAACCAAGGCAGCAATACAATTTTCAGGAATACCACAAAGGCCAAAGCCGCCTAATAATAAAGTAGCGCCGTCGTTGATATCGGTGATTGCAGCTGCGGCAGAAGTAAAAACTTTTTTCATATAGATTTGCAGGTATTACAACAGAAAATTTCATCCAACACCCAGCTATTAAAAGTAACAAAATAATCAAGGTGCCATATTATATTTTATGGATTAGCAAAACATTTCTGTCAACCCGCTCAAAAAACTATGACCTTTCATTGGTTTAAAATTTGTAAGACAGTTACATTCTAAAACAATTTTATATAAAGAAAAAATCAATCGGCTTCAATGTTATAAACTATCCTGAAAACAAAGTGCCGGAAATCTTAAAACAGAACTGATATTTGTTCAGTTTTGCTATATTTACCCATTGATATGTATAAGATACTGAGAATTCATAACAGGCTGATTGTTGGAGGGCCATCACATAACGTCACATTGCTTACTGCTTATCTTTCACCAGAATTTGAAACACGGCTATTGGTTGGTAAAAAAGATCCTGCGGAAAAAGATGCTGCCTATATTGCTCAGCGTTTAGGGCTTAAGCCAATTGAGATTGCTGAAATGAGAAGAAGCATTCTTCCATTTAATGATATTATCGCCTATTTTAAAATCAAAAAAATAATCCGGGAATTTAAACCCGATATTGTTCATACACATGCCTCCAAATCCGGAGCTATCGGCAGGTTGGCAGCCAAATCATGCGATGTCCCTTTAATTGTTCACACGTTTCATGGCAACGTTTTTCATTCTTACTTTAATGGCTTTTTAACTTCACTTATTATCCGGATAGAAAGATTTCTTGCAAAAAAAACAGATGCGATCGTTGCCATTAGCGACTCTCAGCGCAAAGAGCTTACGGACGTTTACAAAATAGCCCCGCCGGAAAAAATTTTTACCATACCCCTTGGCTTTAATTTAGAAAAATTTTCAGTTGACCAGGATACAAAAAAAGAACTGTTCAGAAATAAGTATGGGTTTGATAAAAATGACATTGTAGTTGGCATTATCGGCAGGCTGGTGCCGGTAAAAAACCATGAAATGTTTTTAGAAGTTGCTGCATTAATTAAAGCAAATAGCAACAAAAATATACGGTTCGTCATCATTGGCGATGGAGAATCCAGACCGCTGATAGAGAAAAAAGCAGCAGCGCTTAATCTCAGTTATTCCTATTTCGTCACCAATCCAAAAGTTAAATCAGATGTATTGGTTACTTCATGGGAAACTGAAATTGACGAGGCACTCGCAGGCATTGATATCATAGTACTAACTTCTCACAACGAGGGAACACCTGTATCATTGATTGAAGCACAGGCTGCCTACAAACCCGTAGTATCAACCAATGTAGGCGGTATAGAAGATATTGTACAACACGGTGAAACCGGATTTATTACAGAGGCAGGAGATACCGCCTCATTTGCGCAACACATTCTTACACTCATTGACACTCCTCAATTAAGAGATGAAATGGGTAAGAAAGGATATGAAAATGTAATTAAACGTTACTCCAAACAAAGATTAATTACCGACATGAAACATTTGTACCTGAGTTTTTTAGAGGAGAAGGAACAATAAGAAACAAATGTGCCGCTCAAAAATTAACTGCAATAATTGTTGTTTTATTAAATAAGCTTTTACTCTTTTTTAAATTTTTAGATAAGTAAATTAATTCTATACTCAATCCTATTCTTGTTTTTGAAGAAGGCTAAAAACAATTTATCTATGCTTTAAAGTTTCGAAAATTATGCACAGCTATTTTATAATTAATAAGCCGGCAAATATGGTATCGCAGTTTGTGAGTCCGCACGCTGTGCCGCTTTTGGGCGATATGGGTTTTAATTTCCCCGAAGGCACCCATGCCATTGGACGGCTGGACATAGACTCCGAAGGGTTGCTGATTTTAACCACCGATAAAAGAGTAACCCGTTCCCTTTTTTTAGCCAGCAAGCCACACCTGCGTACCTACCTGGTAATGGTGCAAAACGAAATAACAGCAGCCACATTTCAGCAACTAAAAGAAGGCATTCCTATTAAAATAAAAAAGGGCGAAATGTATATTGCCAAACCTGCATCAATAGAAATAATAAAAAATCCCAACCAACTGTCCCCTTTTGCTTTAGATCGCCGGGAGGTTTTTCCGCATACCTGGTTATTAATAACACTTACCGAAGGTAAATTTAGACAAGTAAGAAAAATGGTACTGGCAGCAAGGCATCGCTGTATCCGGCTTATCCGCTTATCCATCAGCGGGATAAACCTGGGCGATTTAAAACCCGGGGAAGTAAGAGAAATGGATGAAAATACTTTTTATAGTTTATTAGGCATCGGCTCCTTTAGTGCGATCGATAACCAATAACCAACCCAGTTTTAGCAATAAAGGGCAGGTCATTTTTGTTACTGAATCTTTAAAATAAATCCTTTTATAAAACGCTGAAACCACCCAGCCGTCAGCAGCAGCTTATTAAAAATTACAATGCCTGAAATGGCACAGATGATACCAGCAACTACGTCCAACACATAGTGGTGACTTGTATATACAGCGGCGAACCATATCCCCAACATTACGATACTAAACAAAATTTTTAAACCGCTGCTTACGCTTTTTTTAAACGCATAATACACCACTACAAGGGGGTAAGCAGAATGCAGGGAGGGCATGGCTGCAAATACATTAGAGCTCTTATCATATATATTTTGAAAAATTGATAACCCGGTATGTTGGTCAAACTTTGCCAGGCCGGCAGTATTACCGGTTGTGTTTTTAATAAAAGTACTTTTGTGCAACTGAAAATACCAGGGGGGTGCAGCAGGGTAGATATAATAAATAATGAAGCCAATTAAATTTACAAGCACAAAAGTGAGAGAGAAATAAAGAAACAACTTTTTATCTTTTAAAAAAAGGTAAAAAGCAAAAGCTAGTGGAACGGGCACCCAACATAAATAAAATACGCCCGACATTAGATCAAAAACAGCTGACTGATGGTAAAGCCAGTATTCGTTGGGCGTTACTGTTCCTCCATTTAGGGGAATACCAAAAACAGATTTTTCTGCATTATACAGATCGACAATATGAACTGTACTAAATTGATAATTGGGGAATGCCTTCATAAAATCGAATATCACCCAAAAACAAATAAAGATAGAAAAACCAATAATGAATTTGCGGCTTTGTTCACTAACAAAATAACAGGCATTAAAAACAAAAACCAGCCACACCTGGTCTGTTTTAAACCCTATCAGCAATAAAGAAATACCAAGGTAAACTGTAGAGGTAAAAATTGCTACTACAATACTTTTTGACGTATAAAGACTTGCAGTATTACTGTTATTCATGCAGTTTTTTTGGACTATCAGCAAATTTTGAGCGAAGAATATTATCCCATAAAGAGGTACTTACCCCAAAACCTTTTTCAGGATTATGGTAGTGATGCAACATGTGGTGTTGTTTTACCCGTTTCATAATGCCCGACTTAAAATTATAATGATGCATGGCATAATGCAACATATCATAAACAAGGTAACCAAATAAAAAACCCGGGAAAAAAGCATACAACTGGTTGGGCAGAAAAAATAAAGAAAACAGGAAGTAAAAGGCGGTTGCTAATGGAATGCTTGCTGACGGAGGCATCACAAGGCGTTTTCTATCCTTTGGATAATCGTGGTGCACTCCGTGAAAAATAAAATGAATTTTTTTTCCAAATTCAGAGCTTGGATGATAGTGGAAAATGAAACGGTGCAGTAGATATTCAGTTGCCGTCCATACCAGCAGGCCAATTAAGAAAAAAACCGAAAAGCCCCCCAATCCGATGTTATTTTCAAATGCCAGCACAATAAAAAAAACAATAACCGGTATAAAAATAAAAAGGGGCACTGCATAATGGACTTTGGAGAGGCTTTCCATTAGTCCGTTCTTAAACATCCGTATACTCTCCTCACTGTTTGAAACGAAATTCTTTTTCATTGTTTCTTCATTTATAATGATGAATTAAATTTTTAATTTTTCTTTTACCGGTTGATTTAAAGCAGGATCCGTTCCTGATAATTCTACATATTCTACATTGGGTGACCAAAAGGTGCCTCCCCGAATTTCTAAATACATTCTATTTAAAATACACATTTTTTTATTGATCATACTGTACACATGAAACTTGCCATCAGCAGCCAGTAATAAATACATTTTTAATTTTTTATACGAAATAAAGTTAAGCTCATATTGGTTTTCGGAAATTTTACGATGCTTTATTCCATAGGCAAAAGTACGTTGGATATAATTCAATTCCTGCCGCTGGCCCTTTTCGCCATATCTTATCCAAAATACATGAACTGGTTCTGAAGGATCAACTTTGCCATCTTTATAATTTAGCTCGCAAACGATGGTATTAACGTTAGGCGTTCGCTGCAGGAAAAACAATTGATTACCATTGCCGGAAGGAACAGGAAAATTGGCCGGTTGCGCCTGTAAACTGCCGCTAATTAGCTGAATTGTAACTATCCCTAAGACTGAAAAAAAATTTCTAAAATTCATTAATTAAAAAATAAAAAAAAGCACACATAAATCTATTGTAATTACTTCCTGCCCTCCAGCGCTTTCTTTGCATGCAACAATCTTTTAATTGCTGTAATATTGGTAAGTATTGCCATAATAGTTAATGGAATAGTAAAAATAGACATCGTTTCAAAAATATGAAACGGCAATAGATCGATGTAAAGTTTATAATCACCGCCAATAAAATTGCCTGCAATACCGCATGCTAATGCCGAAACACCTGTTAGAACAACCCTTTCCGGACGTTGCATTAAACCTCCTTTGTTTTCTATACCTAATCCTTCGCTTCGAGCTCTTGTATAACTCACCATTATAGAACCCATCATGGCTATAAAAGCAAATAAAGAACTTAAAAAATAATGATGTGATATTAAATAATAGCAAATACCCAGAAACATTATGAATTCGCTATACCGATCCAAAACAGAATCGAAGAGGGCACCATAGGTCGAACTCATATTGCCCAATCTTGCCACCTGCCCATCGAGCATGTCAAATAATCCGGCAAATAATATTAACGCACCTGCCCATCCTACATAAGATAAATCTCCCCTATTACCTTCTTCGGCACCCATTATAAAAATTACAGCAACCCCTGCGTTTAGAAACAAGCCTGTAACCGTAACTAAATTAGGTGTAAATCCAATTTTTATCAGCCCTTTTACCAATGGATTTATTATAACGTATATAAATTGCTGCAGTTTGTTTCTCATTAAATAATTTATACAAAATTTAAAAATCAAATCTTACTCTCGCTCTTATCCCTATTTTTGAAATATCGGGATTTTCAAGATAAGTAAGTCGTTTTACAACATCAATACGAAGAAATTTAAAAATATTTGCAACCCCTACACTCACCTCAATATAAGGCGTATTATTGAGAGAAAAGGTAGTTGGAGCGCCAGTGATTGGATCTGTTGGAAACTTTAACTGATTGGGGTTTCTGTCGGGATTATTTTCATCCCGGATGCCACCATACAACACTTTTGCACTTGCCACTTCTCTCAACTTAAGGCGCTTTAACAAAGGGAGCTTGTTAAAAATAAAACCATTCAAATGAAAATCAAAATTAACAGCAGCATACCGGTCGCTCACAAACTCTAAAAAATTCATGAGGTTGTAGGCATAAAGTCTGTATGAATACGTTTGATTGGCTTCGTGAATGGTAAGCAAAGGAAAAGGTAACTGTCCAAAGATATAGCCTCCCTGTACAGTAATATCTGTATATCCCAACTGAGACATGTAGAATCTTTTTTCCATATACAGGTTAATGTTACTGAAGTTATATTCTCCCCCAAAAAGCCCTTTTATACCTTTAATATACCTCAACTTAAATATAGGATATTTGTTGATGATGGGGCTTCTGTACGATTTTGTTTGATAAAATTGTTCGTTGGGTGCCCACCTGATTTCCGCAGACATCTCCGACGTAGTGATATTATCAATCAATTCATTTGCAGGAGTTTGTTTTTCATAAACAATTGCCCCTGCGGGGGTCTGTTTCCAGTATTTATAAGCAAACAAGTATCTGAAGTTTTTACCGAACTCCCGCATGTATTCTATTTTGAACACGTTATTGTACAACCATTTATCGTTGTTGCCTCTTTTAAAAGACAGTAAGAAATTATCTTCTTGTACAAATGCCAGTTCCTGTCCGGGAATTTTCATGTCGTACTGGTAACCAACCCGTAAGTAATTTAAGGGGAATGAATAAATTGATTTGTGATTAAACGAATAAGTGCCAAAAACACCATATTTATATTGCTTATCTCTAAAGCCATATGCCAGGTAAGATTCAAAATAGAGGTTTTCATTAAATTTAGGTGTGGTTCGTCCACCGAGTCTTAATCTAAGTCCTTCTACTGGATTAAAGCTATAAAAAGTGTTGGTATTTCCGATTTCGAATTTATTTAAAGTAATGTAGCCTGAAAATAAAGCCGTAACGATAACAGTAAAAGTTTTAAAAGAACGCATGTTGCGCAGGCTATCAATGTTACTATACGTTTTTGATTCAATTTTAGATAGGGGTTGGTGACGGTGAGTTATCCAAAAACTATCCGGGAGCGAAGCTGCCCCACCTAAGTTTACTTCTTCTTTCCCCTTGTAAATACTATCAGCCGCAGGTTTATTAATCAGAAAATTTTTTAAAGTTACCAGCCTTTCGCCAATTACGCCACCGGAGGCATTGTTAATGATGGCAAATTCTGCAATCATATCACTCTTTATAAGATGATAACGGCCATCAAATCCTTTTTCGAACCCTTGGCTAATTTTTAGTTCTTTTGTCCAGTTGATATTAGCCTTTTTGCTGATAGCAAGGTCTATTTTTTGAATAGAGTAATTGCCATCAAGGGTAATAAACATAGTACCTCTGAAAATTAAGTCGTTGGGGTTTTTAGGTGTAAAATAAAGCCTTGCTAGTTTTATCCCGTCAATTTCGACGGTATCTGTAATGTAATATCTGTAAAAGGATGGGGCAATATTTGCAATAGGACTCAAAAACTGCTGATTAAGCAAAGCAATATTGTTATCGTAAATATTCACATCCTGGTACAAATTATCTAAAAAACTGGTTAGTCCAGCTTGATCGAAAAGATCGCCGTAGTTTACTTTTTTCTCGCCTAAAATATAAACTTTTACTGCTTCAGGATTTTTACGCAAGTACTTTTGAGTTAATTTTTCCTGGAGGTATATTGGTAAAATTGAACGGCCTTGCAGCGTAACCGTGTCAATATTTTCCATCATAAATTTATAATTTTTAAAAACCAGGTTCTTTTGCAGTTTTTCCGGTTTATTGGCAAGTGATAAACCTAATTTTTCGTATTGCTCATATTGAACATAATCATAGGAGGTGATCCTGTTTTTTTCTTTATTCTCAATTACTTTATCAATCAGTTCTACAGCAGGATTGTTCCTGTTCCTGTACTTTCCTCTACCCCGCTTTACAACAACCTCTTTAAGAGACGATCCCATTTCCAGATCAACGTTAAGTGATTGCTCTATACCGGGTTTAACTTCCCTGCTAATAGTAGTGTAGCCTACATAAGAAAAAATAAGTGTATTTAATTTCTGATTTTTTGTCTCAATAGAATAGCTGCCATCATCTCCGGTTGATACACCTTTACCGTTTTTAAATACCACACTTACAAACGCCATCGGCTGTTTGGTGATAGCATCTTTTACAAAACCCTTAACCACCGTTTGTGCCTGTAATAAAAAAATATTACCAACTAACATTGTGAACAGAAACAGCCTCAACTTAATCTTACTAACATTCATTATTAATTACTTTTAAAAACATATTTTTTTTGCAAAGGGTAATTATACATTACTGCAACCAGTACAGATGTCATTACTTTTGCAGTTGTATAATATAATCCAGCCACATCTATCAGCAGGTAAAGTCCAACTGCATTTAATAGGAGGTTGCCAGACCAAATAAGAAAATAGCGTTTACTTTGGAAATAGATGGATGTGCTACAAGACCTGAATACCCATTGGCGGTTAATAAAAAAATTAATCACGCCTCCTGTCATTGTACCGGTTATACTTGCAAAAAAAGCCGGTACAAGCATTACTTCCTTTAACAAAATTGCAACCAGGTAATCGCAAAAGCTGGAGACCAAAGAAGCCGAATTTGCTTTTATAAAAAGGTTCATATTAATTATATTTTATACTATAACCAGCCTGTATAAACAACGAGCCGGATTATAATAAAGGCATAGATACCAGCCAACACATCATCGGCCATAACACCCCATCCTTTCGGTAATTTTTCCAGCTGCCTTATGCCCAGGGGTTTGAATATATCAAACAATCTAAAAAATAAAAACGCAATTAATGCAAAGATTATGTTGTGCGGCGCATACAATAAAGCAATGGCCATTCCTGCTACTTCATCTATCACAACTTTGCTACTATCTTTCCCCCACAAAGGATCCACCACATTAGAACTCCAGGTACCAATTGCACAAATTAAAAAAGTGATTATTAGCTGCCAGTATGAGTTAACATAACCGGCAGGCAAAAAAAACCAACCTATACAAAATGCTAATGCGGCTGCTGTTCCACCCCCCTTTTGCATAAAACCAATCCCAAAAACGGATGCAATTGTTGTATGTAACTTCATTACATGGAATCTACTAATTCCTGGTAGTAATCCAGTCCCAGGTGGGTTATTAAATCTTCACCCATCATATGCCGAAGTGTATTCTGCAATTTTATCAATTGTTTAAAAATATCATGTTCAGGAGGCAAACCTTCCAAAGTTTGTGGCGATTTAAGGTAAAAAGACAACCACTCCTGTATGCCGCACATTTCTGCCCGCTTTGCCAGGTCCATAAATAATGCAAGATCCAATACAATGGGTGCCGCTAAAATAGAATCCCTGCAAAGGAAGTTTATCTTTATCTGCATGGGATATCCAAGCCAGCCGAAAATATCTATATTATCCCAACTCTCTTTGTTGTCGCCACGTGGAGGATAATAATTAATTCTTACTTTATGATACATTTCACCATACAAATCCGGATTCAATTCAGGTTTAAAAATCTCATCAAGCACACTCAATTTAGAAACCTCTTTTGTTTTAAAATTTGCAGGATTATCTAAAACATAACCATCTCTGTTACCCAAAATATTGGTAGAAAACCAACCCGAAACACCCAATGCCCTTGCGTGCAAACCCGGTGCAACAATTGTTTTCATCAATGTTTGGCCTGTTTTAAAATCTTTGCCGCAAATGGGTGTATTGGTTTGTTTGGCCAACTCAATTAATGCAGGAATATCGCAGGTAAGATTAGGAGCTCCATTTGCAAATGGCACTCCTAATTTTAATGCAGCATAAGCATAAATCATGCTCGGCGCAATCTGGTCATCATTACTTTTTAAACCTTCTTCAAAATTTTGAATGCTCTTATGAACTGCTGTTTGCTCAATATATTTTTCGGTAGAGCCGCACCAAACCATTACCAACCTGCTACAATTATTAAGTAGTTTAAACTGCTCCATATCAGCAATTAACTCCATGGCGAGGTCGTATTTAGTAGCAGCTTTTTTTATGTTTACGCCGTTTATGTTAGCTACGTATGATTGATCAAATACGGCTTTCATTGGCTTAATGGATTCCAACTCGTCTTTTACCGAATAAAGCAATGGTAATTCAAGCACCTTTGCATTTAACGCAGATTCATATACATTGTCTTCATATAAATCCCATCCACCAAAAACAATATCATTCAACTGTGCAAGCGGCACAAACTCGTTGATGGCAGGGTTACGATTTTCGGTTCGCTTACCTATGCGGATATTACCCATTTGTGTTAAAGAACCAATTGGCTTCGCGATACCTTTTTTCACCGCTTCTACTCCTGCAATAAATGTGGTAGCTACTGCTCCTAAGCCCGGAATAAGGATACCTAGTTTTCCTTCTGCTGGTTTTATATGTTGTTTCATTGCTTACTTATTTACAATTTTTTATAAAAGTTTTTACAAAAGTCAGTTTTATTTATATAATAAGGATTGACTTATGTTAGAAAAATTAAAAAAGTGTTTTTTCTATTTTATCTGCTTGCAGATGCTACTACAACCACTTATTTTCTACATACCAATCAATAGACTCTTTTAACCCCAGTTCTAAATCGTACACCGGTAAATAACCAAGGTTATTTTTTGCTTTACTAATATCGCAACTCCAGTTTTCTGCTGCCAGTTCATTTAACTTCTCCCTATTTACGGGAGAAACCTTGTTCAAGGATTTATTAATTTTTTCTACCCCAATTAATATTATTTTTAAAAGTCCAATTGGAATGTGTACCCTAATAGCCTTTTTATTCAAGATTTTTTTTATGATCATCCCATAATCATATCTGCCGTAAACCTGCCCGTCTGTTACATTGTAAATTCCATTTGCCTGTTCTAAAAACAGCGCTTTTACTGCAAGTGTTGCCACATCTTTTCCATAAACAAAACTTAGTTTTTGGTTAAACTTTCCAATGTGCGGATCGAGCCCCTTCTTTAAGTAATTAGCAACAAGAAACAAATCCTTTTCTCTTGGACCATAAATAGCCGTTGGCCTTAAAATGGTAACAGGGAAATTATAGGTACTCAGCTTTTTTTCCGCATTTAATTTACTTCTACCGTAAGCTGTAACCGGCTTAGGAGTCATGCTTTCATCTAAAGTACCATCCATACCCTTTAAAGGACCTGCAGCAGCAAGACTACTGATAAACACAAATCTTTTTAGGTGTTCCTGAATTTTGCTTGCTGCCAAAGCAAGGTTATTAGAATAGATATTATTAACCAGATTATATTCTGCTTCAGAATTGGCTTTTGTAATGCCGGCAGCGTGAATAATGTAGTTGTATTTTTTCTGCTTAAAATCGTCTGCCAATGCTAAGACATCTTCATAATCCAGTTGAATAATTTTAATGGGTAAATCACTCAAGTGGCTGATATTACTCTTTGATCTTACTGCAGCAAATACATCGAGATTGGCTTGTAATGCTGCGTTAATTAAATGGAAACCCAAAAAACCACTTGCACCAGTAATCAATACACGTTCTTTCATATTTCCTTTGTATAAATCCTGTATCGCTTGTAAGGAGTAGCATTTAACTTTTTCAGCCCATTATTCATTAATTCATTATTTTCCAATATCCAGGATGCTTCGCCTCCGGAAACATTTTTAGCAATACATTGTTCAATTATTTCAGCATAAAAACATGCTTCAATGCCCAATCTTCTGTATTCAGGTTCTACACCCAATGCCAATACTCTTACATAATCAATTTTACCTTTTCCCGTTAATAATTTAAAAATACCGGTTGGAAACAACCTGCCTCTTTTTATTTTTTTAAGAACCTGGTTAATATCGGGAATAGCCAAAGCAAATCCTATCACTTTTCCATTATGCTCTGCCAACAATCCAAAGTCCTTATCCAATATCATTTTTAAATCTTTGGCAAGGTATTTAAATTCCTTATCCGTCATCGGTACAAAGCCGGTATTCTCCTGCCATGCCCTGTTATAAACGCCCAAAATACTTTCTACTTCGTAACTAAAATTTTTAAGATTGATTTTTCTAATGCTGATACCCTTGTGCTGTAATCGTTTAATTAAAACATCTTTCAATTGAACCGTACGCTTGTCAGTTGTATGGGTGGGGAGGTGATAAGCCAGCAGGTCAACACTTTTTGTAAAACCATATACCTCTAACAAATTTGCATAATACGGCTTATTATAAGTCATCATTGCCACCGGTGGGGAATCAAATCCATCTATCAATAAACCACAGGCTTCATTGGTGGAATGATTTACAGGTCCGATCATTGTGTTGAGATTCTTTTCTGCTAACCATTTAGCGGCTTCAGCAAAGAGTAAACGGGCAACTTCAATTTCATTCACACAATCAAAAAATCCAAAGAACCCATCTTTCGTATTTTTAATTGCATTGTGATTGTTATTTTGTATTGCGGCAATTCGGCCTTTAATTTTATTATCATCGTAAGCCAAAAAAAGCTGAAGACTGGAATGCTCGTGAAAGGGATGCTTTCCAGGCGACAATAAATCCCGCTGGGCTATGTGCAATTCAGGAACATAATTGGTATCTCCTTCAAATAATGCATGCGGAAAATCAATAAAATCTGCCAACTCCTTTTTAGACACCACCTTTTTAACCTGAATCATACTTTGGCGGTATTTAGTAGTGGTATTTTAAGTTTAAAGGCAACTTTTTTAAGTTTTTCAACAGCGAAATCTATTTGCTTGAAGGAATGTGTAGCCATTAATGAGAAACGTATCATGGAAGAATCACTGCTAACTGCAGGAGACACAATTGGGTTTACAAAAACACCTTCATCCATCAGCATTTTAGCCATCAGGAATGTCTTTTCATTATCCCTAACATAAATAGGAATTATGGGTGATTCAGTAGGGCCAACATCAAACCCAGCATCTTTGAATGCCTCCAGTGTGTAGTTGGTATTATCCCATAATTTTTCTAAACGCTCAGGTTCATTTTTCAACACACCAAGGGCTGCCAAAGCACTTGCTGTTGCTGCGGGGGAGATACTTGCACTAAAAATAAGTGACCGGGCATGATGTTTTAAATACTCTACTACATTTCTATCTGCCGCAATAAAGCCTCCAATAGATGCCAGCGATTTGCTAAACGTACCCATTATAAGATCAACCTTATGAGTAATGTTGTAATGAGCCGCAGTTCCTTGTCCGGCAGGGCCAAATACACCCAAAGAATGGGCATCATCAACAAAGACAGTTGCATTGTATTTTTTAGCAAGGTTGCTTATTTCATCTAATTTGGCGATGTCACCTTCCATGCTAAATACGCCATCGGTAGCGATTAATTTAAATGCATCGTATGGAACATTGGCTAATAATTTTTCCAAATGAACCATATCGGAGTGTCCGTATTTATAATTCTTTGAGAATGATAACCGGCTGCCATCAATAATACAGGCATGGTTCCATTCATCTAAAAAAAGATAATCACTTCTGCCGGCAAGGGCAGAAATTACACCTAAGTTTACCTGGTAGCCCGTACTGAAAACCAAGGCTGATTCTTTCCCTACAAACTGGGCTAGTGCATCTTCTAGTTCAAGATGAAGATCGAGCGTTCCATTTAAAAACCTGGAACCTGCGCACCCACTACCGTATTTATCAATGGCTTTTTTTGCTGCTTCTTTTACCAGGGGATGGTTGGTTAAACCCAGGTAACTATTAGATCCAAACATTAAAATACGTTTTGAACCAATTATTACTTCTGTATCCTGGTCTGACTGCAATGGCCTGAAAAACGGATACATATCCGCTGCCTTTAAAAGATCTGCAGTTTTGAAAGCGTCTATTTTTTTCTTTAGTGCATTATTGATCATCTTGCTAGTTAAATAATTTGGTAAATAAAATTAAATATAAATTAAAGTTACCAAATTGTTATTGTTGGTTTGGTCGATTATTTAGTTATTTGTTAAAATCTATTCACATTATCTGCACCTTCGCAGCACTTCAGTTAAGACCTTCATGCAGGTTTCCAACGAAGCTTCATCAATCCCATCAGTTAACACATTGTCCTGTTTTAAAAAAATTTCGTGCATTTTGTAAATAACAGCTGTTCCGTTTTCAGTTATTTCCAGCACATTTTTACGCCTGTCTCCAGCAACCTGACCTCGGTTTACATATCCCTTTTGTTCTAAAATATCTATAGAACGTAAAATCGCTGATTTGTTTTTATCCATTAATTCAGCAATATCCTGTTGTATCACATCTTTTCCTGCACTCCTGGATATAAAATACAAAACGGCCATTTGCTCAAAAGTTATCTCGTTTGTGATCCCGGCAAATTTCAGGTTGATAGTTTTTAACAACAACTTTCCTGTGTGCACAATTCGAAAACCTAATGTTTCAGGTAATTCTTTACAATTCATATATTAATAGTTGCGTAGTAAACTGTTGCAAACATAACTACATTTACCTACATGCAAGGCAAAAAAATGAAATTGTTACTAAATTTTGACAAATGAATAAGCATAAAAATACCAAAATTGAAAAATAGTAAACGAAAGGAAAGACTCCGAAATCGACCACTGCTAAGTAAAAATGTGGTTAAATAAATAGCATTGATACGCCCCTGATGACAAAAAATTCAGGTGGAAAATTTATTAAATAAATCGGGAAACGACGCATCAAAGCTGAGCAAAAAAATCCCTGTAAAAAGGTTGGCTTCTTACAGGGATACATAATAGATCTGGAAAACAACAAGCGTTTTTTTTACCAGTATAGTGAAATTATTTCAATTTGGACAGTGCTTCTTTTATCCGGCTCCAGGCTTTTTCTATATTTTCCATATTATTGGCAAAAGAAAAACGTACACAAGCAGGTTCACCAAACGCATCACCCATTACTGAGGAAACATGCGCCGTATTAAGGAGATACATCGAAAAATCTGCAGAATTTTTAATAAGATTTTCACCATTTGATTTACCAAAATAATAGGAAACATCCGGGAAAATATAAAAAGCTCCATCCGGTTCAAAACATTTAAAACCGGGAATATCTTTAATTAATTCCAATACCCTGGCCCGCCTCCGGGTGAATTCTTTGGTCATTTCAAACGAGGGTGATAAATCGGTTGTTAAAGCCGCTACAGCTGCTTTTTGAGCGATAGAACAAGTGGCGCTGGTAAACTGCCCTTGTAACTTTTCACAAGCTTTGGCAATATCAACGTTGGAGGCTATATAGCCAAGACGCCAGCCTGTCATTGCAAAACCTTTACTAAGCCCATTAACAAGAATTATCCTATCTTTTATTTCATCAAACTGTGCAAGACTTTCGTGCTTGCCTACAAAATTGATGTATTCATAAATTTCATCGGCAATAATATATACCTGCGGATATTTTACAAATACAGCAGCCAATGCAGCCAATTCACTTTTTGAATAAACAGTGCCAGAAGGATTGCACGGAGAAGAAAATAAAAATACTTTTGTTTTAGGCGTAATAGCAGCCTCCAATTCGGCTGGTGTAATTTTGAAACCACTTTCCAGCGTGGTATGCACTTCTACAACATTGGCCCTTGCAATTTTTACTAATTCAGAATAAGTTACCCAATAAGGCGTTGGTATGATTACTTCATCGCCTTCCTCAGCAAGGGCCAAAATAGTATTAGCAAGGCTTTGCTTTGCTCCGGTTGACACCACGATATTCTCTGGTTTATAGTCTAAATTATTATCTCTTTTTAGCTTGGTACAAACAGCTTCTCTTAAGTCGGTATAACCTGCAACAGGGGTGTAATGACTCCAGTTATCATTGATAGCCTTGATGGCTGCGTCTTTTATATGCTGCGGCGTATCAAAATCGGGTTCACCCAGGCTAAGGTCAATTACATCCACGCCTTTGGCACGGAGTTCACGACCAAGCCTGGCCATTTTTAAAGTTTCCGGTTCGGCAAATCGATCTAGTAAAGAAGACAAATGCATAGATTATATTTTTGAAGTGCAAAAGTATAAGAAAACAATCATTTTGACTGTATGATAAAAAGGTATGTTTATAAATGTGTAGATTTTCTTTACAACTAGTTCCCTTTTGTTAGAAATATTTTAAGAAAATTTAATTTAAATAAACGTGATGAACAGGCTGTGGGTACCAAAAATTATCCATCAATAGAAAAAATGCTATTAAACAGCGTTTTTTATTTAAACAACTTTCGTAAGCAAATTCTTGTTATTGTTGCATTATGCAGGTAACTCTCACAATTTTACGCTACCCCAAACCACGGGTGGCTGTTGCATTATTTGCAATGGCCATTTTTCGCTTTCCACTATGGTTCAATAAAAACATTAGCTTTTTTAAATTAATGGGTTGTGGTAAAAACGGCACTTTTGATAAACACCCCGACTGGCAGCAGTGGGGTATTCTGGCTATCAATAATAAATCGACAGAAATAAATAGTGACGACACCAACTTACTGATGAAGCATTTGTACGGTAATTTAATTAGTAAGTGGATACAATTTTTTAATTGCGAAACATGGACAATATTTTTACAGCCGGTAGAAGGACATGGCAAATGGGATGGCAAAGAACCTTTTGGCTTATTACCAAAGCAAACCGATAACGACGGGTTAATAGCTGTATTAACGAGGGCAACCATCCGGCTGTCTAAACTTAACTCTTTTTGGAGAAATGTGGGAAGTGTTGCCAACCAAATGGCGGGTGCCAAAGGATTTGTTACCTCCATCGGCATTGGTGAAATACCGTACATAAAGCAAGCAACTTTCAGCATTTGGCATAGCAAAGAAGACATGAAAAACTTTGCCTATCAACTAAGAGAACACCAGGAAGTCATTAAAAAAACCCGGAAAGAAAAATGGTATAGCGAAGATATGTTTATGCGGTTTAAACCTTTACAAACTGTTGGAACTATTAAAGGTAGCAACCCTTTGGAGGGAATTATATAGCTTTACAGGACAAAAGATTACCACCTATTTTATAATAACCTTACTGAAAGAGATACCGGTTGCCTGCCAGTTTTTCCCACTTTCGTTGTAGAAGGTTTAACTATTTATATGAAGAATATTAAATTGATAGAAGTGCCCAGCGAAATTGGTGCAGGCACCCGTGGTGCAAGCTTAGGCGTTGATGCCATAAAAATTGCTGCCCTTGATTTTATGAGTAATTTTTTTGTACACTTTCCATCAGAAAAAATTGAAGTGGAGAATAACCTGCTTTTTGAACCCATCAAATCGCCCTACGCTAAAAGAATACAAGGCATGGTAACCATGTACGAACGGGTAAGCAAAGCAGTGAGTGATTCTATAAATGGACATTTTTTTCCGGTGGTACTAAGTGGCGACCACAGCACAGCGGGAGGCACCATTGCAGGTATTAAAATGGCGAACCCAAAAAGCAAACTCGGTGTTATATGGATAGATGCACATGCAGACTTACATACACCTTATACCACACCCACCGGCAACATGCACGGCATGAGTTTAGCAACTGCCATTGGAGAAGACAATGAAGAATGTAAAGTGCATGACGTGGATGAAAAAACTTCCCGTTTGTGGGATCAATTAAAAAATATCGGTAAAATTTACCCTAAAGTATTACCGGAAGATGTGGTATTTATTTCTTTAAGAGATTATGAAGTTGAAGAAAAATCTTTAATTGAAAAATACGGGATAAAAGTAATTACCACCAGCGAAGTAAGGCGGAATGGTGCAGAAAGTGTAAGCAGAAAAGTAATCCGCTACCTATCTGACTGTACCGATATTTATGTAAGTTTTGATGTAGACAGTCTTGATTCTACCATATCAAAAGGTACCGGAACCCCTGTCAGTAACGGGTTAAAAGAAAGGGAAGTAGAAGATTTAATCAGCAAGTTTATGCAAAACAGAAAAGTGTGTTGCTTTGAAATTACAGAGGTAAATCCCACATTGGACAAAGAAAATCTGATGGCAGAAATTGCATTTAATATTTTACAAAGAAGTGTGAATATATTGATGATGAATTAGGGGCGATGGTGAATTGTCAATGGGTAAATGTCAATGCCGTAGCTATCCCCGATTTTCCATAAACAAAAAGGCTGTTATCTAATGCAATGATTAAATAACAGCCCCGCAGCGATCAAATTAAAATTTGCAAAACATTGCTTAACTGTAAAACAGCTAAATCTGTTTTAAATAAACCGGTTTATAATATTCTCCATGTATTCCTGCTTGCCGCTTATTACAGCAGGCTCTCCATTTTCGACAGCATAACTTCTTAAATCTTCGAGTGATAATTTCCCCTCTTCAAATTCTTTTCCTTTGCCGGCATCAAAGCTTGCATACCTGTTGGTACGTAATTTTTTATAGTCAGATTTTTGCAGCAGGGTATCTGCAATAATCAAGGCCCTTGCAAACGTATCCATTCCACCAATGTGAGCATAAAAAAGATCTTCTGCATCTGTAGAGTTACGACGGATTTTTGCATCAAAATTTATTCCGCCCTTTCCAAAACCGCCATGCTCCACAATAACCAGCATCGCTTCTACCAATTCATTGATGTTATTTGGAAACTGATCGGTATCCCATCCATTTTGATAATCGCCCCTGTTGGCATCTATGCTGCCCAGCAAATTACTATCAACCGCTACCTGTAGTTCGTGCTGAAACGTATGTCCCGCAAGCGTTGCATGATTTACCTCAATGTTCAGTTTAAAATCATTCAACAAATCAAACTCTCTTAAAAACCCCATCACTGTTTCACTATCATAATCGTATTGGTGCTTGCTAGGCTCACAAGGCTTGGGTTCAATATAAAAAGTACCAGTAAAACCATTAGCCCTTGCATAGTCCCTGGCAACATGTAAAAACTTTGCAAAATGCGCTTTTTCTCTTTTCATGTCGGTGTTCAATAAAGTCATATAACCTTCTCGGCCACCCCAAAAAGTGTAACCACTTCCCCCCAACTCAATCGTTGCATCAATAGCAGCTTTTACCTGTGCACCACCATGCGCCAGCACATGAAAATCCGGGTTGGTAGCAGCACCATTCATGTACCTTTCATTACTAAAAAGGTTGGCGGTACCCCATAATAATTGCACGCCGCTTGCCTGTTGCTTTTGTTTTAGGTAGGCAGTCATCGCCTGTAACCTGCGGTCGTTTTCATTTACATTATCACCATAATCCACCACATCGGTATCATGAAAACAATAAAACGGAAGCCCCAGTTTGGTGATAAATTCAAAGGCTGCATCGGCTTTGTCTTTCGCTCTTTCCACCGCATCCGATTTTACATTCCACGGAAAAATATGGGTAGGCGCTCCAAACGGATCTGCGCCATTTCCGCAGAAACTGTGCCAGTAAGCACAGGCAAACCGCAGGTATTCTTTCATGGTTTTTCCGCCTATCAACCTGTTTTCATCATACCACCTAAAGGCTAGCGGGTTGTCGCTTTCAAGCCCTTCAAATTTAATTTTACCTACACTTTTAAAGTACTCCGTGTTACCTGTAACTATTTCCATATTTGTAAATTTGTCCGCACCAATTGCAATGGCTTTGGGTGTTAAAAATTATTGTATAAAAAAACCTAAATGCATTTATTAAAAAGCACAACAGTAAATCAATCATCATCATTGGTCCTGCTTTTCGCTGCAAGTCCTCATTGCGTTTCGCCTCCTTCGTCAGCTTCACTTCATTCCGGGCTTTCCGCTTCAATCAGGGCTAGGTTCGCTACTGTATTATTTCAATCAGCTTTAACAAACATCCGTGGAGTCAAAATAATTTGTTGCAAAATTTCCGGCTATCAATTTGTCGCTCCTACCAATTTGTCGCTCCGCTGGAGCTTCTATACATTTGGTTTAGAATTATCAGATCTTAAAATGATTCTTTTGTTATAATTGCCGCATCACTTTCCAAACAATTTTTCCATTTATGGTACAGCTCATCATACACACTACTATTGTTGGGTGCCGTATGTGAAAGTGGCGTTGAATTACTAAATGCCTCTTTAGCAGAAGCAAAAAAACCGGCTCCAATTCCTGCTCCAATAGCGGCACCCACACTGCCATCGCAGGCATACATTTCTACCGGTACATTGGTTGCATTTACAAAGGCTTCAGTAAATACATCACTTAAAAACATGTTGGCTTTTCCTACTCGTATTACCGATGGATTCATTCCATTTTCTCTCATAATATCCAGTCCATAACGAAATGCAAATGCTATCCCTTCCTGTGCCGCCCTGTATAAATGTGCCCCAGTATGAATATTAAAATCAATATTATGAATATGGCTTTTCAATTGCCTGTTTTCCAGCATCCGTTCGGCACCATTCCCAAACGGAATCATTATTAATCCATTACTGCCCGGTTCAATCTTTTTTGCAAGCTCATTCATGTGCTGGTAGCTATGTTCACCCCCTGTTACTTTCTTAATCCAACTGTTTAATATGCCGGTTCCATTAATACAAAGCAATACACCAAGCCGCTTTTGCAGCAGGGTATGGTTTACGTGCGCAAACGTATTAATCCTCGATTTTTTATCGTACGCAAGCTGATCTGTTACGCCATAAATTACACCGGAAGTACCGGCTGTAGCAGCCACTTCGCCGGGGTTCAGCACATTTAAAGAAAGTGCATTATTGGGTTGGTCACCCGCTTTATAACTTACCGGAATACCAGCTGTTAAAGATAAATGTGCAGCAACCCTTTCACTTACCAATCCATGGGTTGAAAAAACATCATTTATCGGAGGAATTACAGCTGTATTAAATCCAAAATAATTAAAAACATCTTTCGATAATTCATTGTTGGCAAAATCCCAGAAAACCCCTTCGCTTAATGCCGAAATACTGGTGGTGCAGCTGCCGGTAAGTTTCATTGCAATAAAATCGCCGGGCAATAAAACCTTATCAATTTTATCAAATACGGCGGGCTCGTTTTCCTTAACCCAGGCCAGTTTTGCCGCAGTAAAATTTCCGGGGGAGTTTAGTAAATGCGATAAACATTTGTCAGCACCAATGGCGTCAAATGCTTTGTTGCCGTATGGTACGGCTCTGCTATCGCACCAGATAATGCTGTCCCTTAAAACCTGCTGTTCTTTATCAACGCACACTAACCCATGCATTTGATAAGCAATGCCAATTGCTTTTATATCAGCAGGGTTATACAATCGTTGAGCATGTGCTGCCAGGATAGCTGACTGCACATGCTGCCACCACATCTCCGGACTTTGCTCTGCCCAACCCGGGTGCAGGGCAACAATCGGCGTTTCTGTTTCCGGGTATTGAACAGAGGTGATGGTTTGCTGCGAATGTGCATCTACAATGGCAACTTTAATGGAGGATGTTCCAATATCAATTCCTAATAGTAACATATAGCTTTTAAATTTCTACCTGCAATCAATCGTTATTTAATGTAAAATTTGCGATTCCCCGACCAATTTACAACTGCTATTTTCAAAAAATAATATGCTATCTTATCAACAAAAGGTATTTTTAGCTGTAAAAACTGATAATATACAAGGTTTAAATAATTCCTGATGAAGACCCTGATACAAAAAATTCACCTGGACGGCAACCAATCCTTTGCCTGCAGAACTTACAAAACACCGCAGTTTGAAACCAACTGGCACAAGCATGAAGAATGCGAACTGATATTGATTACAGAAGGCCAGGGCACCATCATGGCGGGTGATTATGTTGGTGAATATTCAACCGGCGATATTTTTTACCTGGCAGCAAACCTGCCGCATTGGTTTCGCAAACAGCATCCAAAAACTATTGGTAGTGCAATCGTTGTACACTTTAGACACGACCTGTTTGGTGAAACATTTTTAGCACTACCGGAAATGAAACCAGTCGATTCATTTCTAAAAAAAAATGATGGGATACAATTAGCGGAAAAAATAAAACCATCCATTATTCAACTGATTCGTACAATTGAAACAGCCAAAGGATATCAACGAATAAACCTGTTATTGCAGGCGATACAACAAATTTGCAGTACAAACAACCACCACATTTTAACCAGGGATTTCATATCGGTTAACAGCAATATTAACCCGGCAATTGAAAAGATAATTGATTTCTCTTTTAAACATTACCTGGAAGCATTAACACTGGAACAGGTAGCGAAAATAGCAGGAATGAGTATCCCGACTTTTTGCAGATTTTTTAAAAAAAATATTAAGAAAACCTATTTTGATTTTTTACAGGAGCTCAGGATCAGTCACGCATGCAAACTGCTGACTGACACCAACAAAGCTGTTCTGGAAATTTGTTACGAAAGCGGGTATAACAGCTGGGCACATTTTAGCAAACAATTTAAAAAGGTAAAGCAAATTACACCTTCAAAATATCGAAAAGAGTTTATGGAAAAGATAAAATAATTTCTCTGGATGATACACAAAGGCATCCTAAAACTGATAACCCATCAATAGAACATAAAACATCAACGGCTGAATTAATTTTAGAAAAGTAAAACTGAGTTATTAATATGGTTAATGAATAGTTAAGTATCGATCGCTTCGATACCTTATCTAAAGGTAAATTTACTTTTATAAAGTTAGTAACTAAAAAAGGTGATAAATTTATCTTACTGCAACATTACTAACCCAATAACGATTAAACCGGGCAGTTTCAAATTACACAGGATAACTTTGTAAAAGCATAACTTACAACAGCAATCAACTGAAATATTTGTCTTATAATTATTAAAAATATTAAACAATTAAAATGAAAAAATATCTTCTGGCGCTCACACTTTTTTCTATAACATTTGTCTCTACCTATGCCCAATCAAAAACCGGTTTGCATGTAATAAATACTTTTCACATTGCCAGTGCAGGTGGCTGGGACTATTTAGAAATTGGCCCCGTTAACGACTGGTTATATGTTAGCCACGGCACACAGGTAAATATCCTGAATAAAAAAAATGGTGACTCAGTCGGTATAATCGAAAACACTACCGGCATACATGGAATTGCTTTTGATGTAGCCAATGGAAAAGGCTACACCAGTAATGGCCGGCTCAATAACGTGTATGTATTTGACATGCGCAGTAACAAAATATTGGCTACAATAGCTACTGGTCTGAATCCGGATGCGATTATGTATGAACCTTTTTCTAAAAAAATAATTACCTGCAATGGACGCAGTAATAATTTAAGCATCATCGACCCACAACAAAATAAAACAACAGACAGTGTGAATGTAGGTGGCAAACCAGAGACTGCTGTTAGCGATGGGGAGGGTAAAATTTTTGTAAACGTTGAAGATAAAAATGAAATTGTTGTTGTGGATGCCAATACATTTAAGGTATTGAATCGTTGGAGCATTGCACCCGGAGAGAGCCCTACAGGATTGGCTTATGATGCAAAAACCAAACGCCTGTTTGCAGGCTGCGAAAAATTACTGATGGTGATAGATGCAACCAACGGCAATGTGGTAGATAAATTAACCATTGGGGATGGATGCGATGGTGTAGCGTTTGATCCTGCTACACAAAATATATTTACTTCCAATGGCGAAGGAACAATGACAGTAATTCATGAAGAAAGTGCGGAGAAATTTATTGTTGTTGAAAATATTGTTACAAAACAAGGTGCAAGAACGATTGCATTGGACAAAGCCACCGGTCTGTTATATTTGCCAACAGCGAATTTTGAAGCAATGCAACCAGGTGAAAAAGGAAGACCAAAAATGAAGGCCGGTACCTTTCAAATCCTTGTAGTAGGTAAATAAATGTTAGAATTAGGCATTTAGTTCGCAAAGTATTTACTCTATTGTGTTAGACCCTATTTTCTTTTTTTTCTTGATAAAAAAAGAAACAAAAAAAATCAAGGCTCCGAATAAAAAGGCTGAAATTTTCAATATAAGCCTAAAATCAAGGAACTCGCCACCAGAGTAAAAAGCTTTGAAGTTTAAGCTGGCTCAAACAGCCTTGATTTCTTAACGGCTTACATTGAAAATTTCTAGCACTTTTTATTCGAGGCCACAATAGCCTTCATTTGCGAAGTAAAAGCCTAATCCAAAAAAAGTAATTGTATTAATGGTAAAAATTTTTATTGCGGCAAGTATTCTAATTGTGTGGTCTGTTAATGTAGAAGCACAATCCAATCAGCTTCAATATTATATTGATATTGCTTTGCAGAACAGTCCTTTGTTGAAAGATTACCAAAACCAGGTAGTATTAAATAAGTATGATAGTTTGTTATTGAGGGCGGGATTTAAACCTCAGGTTTCCGGCAGTAGTGTCAATACTTATGCCCCTGTTATTAAAGGTTGGGGATATGATGCTGCTATTACTAACGGCGGTGCTGGTTTTGCATCACTGATTAGCGTAAATAAATTAATACAGAATAAAAAAAATACCGATGCACAATTTAATAATATCAATCTTCAAAGTCAGTCTATTTCAAATGCTGCCAGTATCTCCCAACAGGATTTAAAACGTACTATCATTTCTCAATATATAACAGCGGAGGGCAGCCTGCAGCAGTTAAATGTTAACAAAGAAATCAGTGATCTGCTCATAAAAGAGGAAACAATTTTAAAAAAACTAACGCAGTCAAGTGTATATAAACAAGCTGATTATCTTACCTTTTTAATAACCTTGCAGCAACAGGATTTATTGGTAAAGCAATTGAGCATTCAATACAAAAACGATCTGAACACACTTAAATACTATTGCGGTATTACAGATACATCAACAGTTACACTACAAAGCCCCAACATTAGTGTTAATCCCCTGCCCGGCATAAGCAAGTCTGTTTTTTTTAAACAATTTGAAATTGATAGTTTAAAATTTACCAACAATAAAAAACTGGTCGACATCAACTACAGGCCAAAAGTAAACTTGTACGCTGATGCTGGATATAATTCTTCACTGACTTACAGGGCTTATAAAAACTTTGGAACCAGTTTTGGCTTTAGCCTTATTATGCCCATTTACGATGGCAAGCAAAAGCAACTGCAGTACAGCAAAATTGATGTGACGGAAAAAACAAGGGCAAGCTACCAGACTTTTTTTACCAGCCAGTACCAGCAGCAAATTACACAGCTTACCCGGCAATTAACTGCCACAGAAGATTTAATTATTGACATTAACAACCAGTTAAAATATATACAGGCATTGATTGACGTAAACGTGAAGTTATTTGGGTCAGGCGAAATGAAAATAACGGATTATATCCTTACCTTGAATAACTTCATTAACGCAAAAAACCTGATTACACAAAACAAAATCTCCCGCCTGCAAATCATCAACCAACTTAATTACTGGACCAAATAAAACCATGCAAAAAATATTCATATATTTCCTGTTGCCTTTATGCTTTGCATCCTGTAACAGTAAGAATAATGATGCTGAAAAGGATGTTATAATTAATGCAAAAACACCCGTTACGGTAAGCAGCATTAGTATAGAACCTATGTTACAATATGTGGAATTAAATGCCACTGCTGCTTTTTTGCAAACATGGATCGTAAGAGCTAATGCCACAGGGTATTTAAAATCTGCCAATGTACAACTGAATAAATATGTTAGCAATGGCCAGACATTGTATACTGTAAAAACAAAGGAAGCTCAAGGAATAGGAAATACCATCAGTATTTTAGATTCTACTTTTAAGTTTACAGGCGTAAATAGCATTAAGGCAAATGGCAGCGGTTTTATTTCCCAAATTAATCACCAAAACGGCGACTATGTGCAGGATGGAGATCAACTGGCAATTATTACTGACACAAAAAGTTTTGTTTTTTTATTAGATATGCCTTATGAATTGAGACCATTTATTGTAAATAAAAAAAACCTGGAAATGGTATTGCCAGACGGAGAAAAATTAGTTGGCACCATCACTGGTAATATGCCCGCCATGGATGCTGGTTCGCAAACACAGCGTATCATTTTGAAAGTTTCAGCCAGCCATACATTACCAGAAAACCTGATTGCAAAAGTAAGGGTTGTAAAATCGTTTAAGGGCAATGCCTATTCGTTGCCTAAAGCCGCGGTATTAGCCGATGAAACCCAAAGTGAATTCTGGGTGATGAAAATGATGGGTGATACCATTGCCGCAAAAGTTCCAATAAAAAAAGGTATAGAAACGAGTGATAGAATAGAAATACTGTCACCCTTTTTTACCGCATCCGACAAGATACTTGTATCAGGAAATTACGGATTAAGCGATACGGCTAAAGTTCAAATCATAAAAGAATAGCCGATGCAAAAGGTATTTCTTTCCCATAAAAACCCATTAACAGTTGTATTGGTACTCATTATTATGGGCGGCCTGTTTTCCTATAGCAACATGCAGTCGTCTTTATTTCCTGAGATAACTTTTCCTAAAATAAAAATCATTGCCGAGGGAGGCCTTCAGCCTGTTGACAAAATGATGGTAAGCGTAACCAGGCCACTGGAAAATGCCATCAAACAAATACCTGATTTAAAATCGCTCAGAAGCACCACCAGCAGGGGAAGCTGCGAAATTTCTGCTTTTATTGATTGGAAAGCGAATGTAGATTTAAGCCAGCAACGGATTGAATCAAGAATAAGTGAGATACGAAATACACTGCCAGCCGACATTGCCATCTCAGTGGAAAAAATGAACCCTTCCATTTTACCGGTAATGGGCTATACATTGGAGAGCCATAATAAATCGGCTATAGAATTAAAACAGCTGGCGGTGTATACAATTAAACCGTTTTTAAGCCAGGTAGATGGCGTAGCTGAAATACGCATTATTGGAGGTAAAACAAAAGAGTACTCGTTGCTGCTAAACGCACAGAAAATGAGTTCGCTTTCTGTAACGCCGGATGTAATTACTACTGCACTCAACTCAACTAATTTCATTAAGAGTAATGGCTACCTGGCCGATTACAGGTATTTATATTTGACCGTAACGGATGCCACTGTGCATTCAACCGATGATTTGCGAAATATAGTAATCAGCAATAACGGTAAACGGATTTTATACTTAAAAGATATTGCAACAATAGAGGTAACAGAGGCAGTAGAGTACACAAAGATAAATGCCAACGGTCATGATGCCATTTTAGTAGCAGTAATAAAGCAGCCCAACGCCAACCTGCTGACGGTATCGGCTGCAATGGAAGAAAAAATAAAAGGATTAAAATCAATTCTCCCCAATGGCGTAAGCATTCAGCCTTATTATGTTCAGGCAGATTTTGTAAAAGAGTCTATCAAAAGCGTAAACGACAGTTTATGGATTGGACTATTGCTGGCTATTGTGGTAGCTATTCTATTTCTGCGTTCTGTAAGAGCAAGCACCACCATACTCATCATTATTCCGGTAACATTAGGTTTAACGTTAATTGTATTGTATGCAATCGGCTACACTTTTAATATAATGACACTGGGTGCCATTGCTGCTGCCATTGGCTTAATAATAGATGATGCCATTGTGGTAGTAGAACAAATTCACCGTACCCACGAAGAACACCCGGAAGAAACCAATTCAACCATAGTTCGCAAGGCCATCCATTATCTATTCCCGGCTATGGTGGGCTCATCTGTAAGTACCATTGTAATTTTTATTCCATTTATTTTAATGAGTGGTGTGGCAGGCGCCTATTTTAAAGTAATGACAGATACCATGATTATTATACTGGTATGTTCCTTCTTTGTAACATGGATTGGGTTACCAGTTGTGTATTTATTATTAGGGAAACACAAAAAACATCATAAGAAAACAGCACCGGAAAACACTCCAGTTAACCATTTAAAACCAGCAAAAATTCACGTTGTAAAAAACCAGCAATGGGTTTCATTTTTTATAAGAAGGCCATACATAAGTTTATTGTTTGTAGCTGTATTGGCATGGTCGGTATATTTTATTCTTCCAAAATTAGAAACAGGTTTTTTACCCGAGATGGATGAAGGCAGCATAGTGCTTGATTACAATTCACCGCCAGGAACATCGCTGCAGGAAACAGACAGGATACTGAGAGAAGTGGAAAAATTAATCGCTAAAGTACCCGAGGTAGAAACCTACAGCAGGCGAACCGGCACCCAAATGGGATTCTTTATTACCGAACCAAACAGGGGCGATTATTTAATACAATTAAAAAAGAAAAGAAACAAAACAACTGAGCAGGTAATTAATGATATCCGCATTCAGATTGAAGCTACGCAACCTGCGCTGGTAATAGAATTCGGGCAGGTAATAGGCGATATGCTGGGAGATTTAACTGCCTCCGTGGAGCCGGTTGAAATAAAGGTTTTTGGAGACAACAACAAGAACTTACAAAGCCTTTCAAAACAAATTGCCGGCCTTGTGGAAAATGTACGAGGTACTGCTGACGTAAAAGACGGGATTATTTTTGCCGGTCCATCCATCAGCATAGAACCGGATTATGCTAAGCTGGCCCAGTTTGGAATTACACCTGCTAATTTGCAATATCAATTGCAAACTTCACTGGAAGGAAATGTAACAGGAAATGTTTTTGAGAAGGAACAGGTCAATAACATTCGCATGCTTTACCCCGGCAGCAGAAAATTAAGCGTAGAAGATTTAAGCGGACTACAGATTTTTTTACCCTCAGGAAAGCTGCAGCCTGTTTCAACATTAGCAGCTATAAAAGTAAATGCCGGTGATGTTGAAATACAGCGCCAGAATTTACAATCAATGGGTGTAATTACTGCAAGGCTGGATAACAGGGATTTGGGTAGCGCTATGAAAGAAATACAATCCGTTATTCAGTCAAAAATTAATTTGCCATTAGGATATCATATTGAATATGGCGGTGCTTACGCAGAACAACAACAATCGTTTAAAGAATTACTAATGATTTTAATTACGGCAAGTTTATTGGTTTTTGGCGTAATACTTTTTTTGTTTAAAGAATTCAAAATAGCCATTACCATATTATTCCTTGCAGTGCTGGGTATTTCGGGGAGTTACCTTGCCCTTTACATAACAAACACAGCTTTAAATGTGGGCAGTTATACCGGCCTTATTATGATTGTTGGCATCATTGGTGAGAACGCCATTTTTACTTTTCTTCAGTTTAAAGATTCACTGTTACATAAATCGGTTGATGAATCAATTGTGTATTCAATTTCTACCCGGCTACGGCCAAAACTTATGACAGCAGTTGGCGCCATCATTGCTTTGCTTCCGCTGGCGCTAGGGATAGGAACAGGTGCACAGTTGCACCAGCCATTAGCCATTGCTGTAATTGGCGGTTTTATTATTGCGTTGCCTTTACTGTTAATTGTATTGCCCAGTTTGTTGCGGATATTATATAAAAATTATCAACCGGTGGTGGAAGAAAAATAATTAAGTTTTTATCAAAATTCAAATGTATAAATCTTGCCCGCTACAGTCGATAAATCATATTCGTATACCTTTTTTAAATCCGGCTCAGCAGGTGACGCAGTGTTTGCGATAACAGGTGCTTTTATTTGTAAAACTTCATAAAATGGATTTGGGTTACCAGCAGTAATTTTCTCAACCAATTGGGAGCCTTTCATAAACAACGATTGATAGCTTCTGATACGGCAGTTGCCGCCAAGGGTTGAGGTAATCACCAGTTTTTTCAATTGCCCGTTTTGCCAATCCATGTCAACAATAAAGCCACCACGGGCTTTCAGGCCATGCATCGATCCGTTTTGCCATTGATCCGGCAATGCAGGCAACACATGCACTGCGCCATCATGCGACTGCAACAACATCTCTGCAATGCCGGCAGTGCAGCCAAAATTGCCATCAATCTGGAATGGCGGATGTGCATCAAACAGGTTAGGATAAGTGCCCCCACCCTCCTTGTTTACACCGGTGGGTGTTAGCTGGTTGGTTATTAATTTATAAGCATGATTGCCATCGAGTAACCTGGCCCATACATTTACTTTCCATCCCATTGACCATCCGGTTGAAATATCACCCCGATGGAGCAAGGATGTTTTAGCAGCTTCAAACAGTTTAGGCGTGCGATACGGTGAAATTAAACTACCGGGATACAAGCCCCATAAATGAGAGATGTGGCGGTGTTTATCGTCGGGATTATCCCAATCGTTAATCCACTCCTGCAACTGGTTAAATTTACCAATCTGCATCGGTGCCATACCGGCTGCTTTTATTTGCATGGTTTTAATAAAAACCGCATCCACCCGCAATATTTTAGCAGCTTCAATAGTATTATTAAGTAAAGAATATACCAATTGATTATCCATCGTAGTACCTGCAGAAAGACTGTGGCCATCGTGTGCATTTTCAGGAGACGCCGACGGAGATACCAGCAGCCAACCGGTGTGGGGATCTCTATACAATACATCCACAAAAAACTGGCTGGCTCCCTTCATGGCCGGGTAGATGGCTTGCAGAAATTTTTTATCACCGTTAAATAAATATTTTTCCCACATATGCTGACATAACCAGGCACCACCGGTTGGCCACAGGCCCCACGGACCGTCAATGGCGCCCGTTGCCCTAAAAATATCTGTGTTGTGGTGCAATACCCAGCCACGGGCACCATACATAATTTTAGCAGTGGATTGACCACTCACGGCCAGGTCTTTTACCATCGAAACCAATGGCTCGTGCATTTCTGTTAACTGCGTAATTTCAGCAGGCCAGTAATTCATTTCCAGGTTAATATTATCGGTGTATTTGCTGCCCCATGGGGGATCGGTATGAGGGTTCCAAAGACCTTGTAAATTAGCAGCCTGCCCGCCGGGCTGCGAACAACTGATCAGCAAATAGCGACCAAACTGAAAATACAAACTAACCAGTTGCGGATCGTTTCCATCTTTAAATTTAGCCAGTCGTATGTTGGTAGGTAGTTGGGTTGCATCGGTTTCACCAATATCGAAATAAACCCGGTTAAAATATTTCTGATAGGCTTTAATGTGTTGGTTTAATAAACCGTCATACGCTTTTTGTTGCGCCTTTTTGTTTAATTCAATTGCTTTGGCAGCAATAATTTTGGCGGAGCTAATTGAATCAGCAATCATGCTGCGATAATTCTTAAAGTTGGTCACCATCGATAAATAGATAACCGCACTATTGGCAGATTGTATACTGATACTGCCGTCATGTGCCAGAACAGTTCCTCCGCTGTTTTGTATCTGCATATTAACTGCTACTTGAATCACACCGGGCAAGCCACTGTGTTCAGGCCCTATGGCAGACAAAGTCAATGCATTGTTCCCGGTAACGGTGAGTTTTGCCTTTTGCGGCGTTGTTAGGCTGGCTGAAAAATTGACTTTACCGGGTTGGTTTGCTGTTAACTTCACAATGATAACCTGATCGTTGAAAGAAGCAAAACAAGTTCTTGTATAATGCACACCATCCACTTCATAAGTAGTGGTTGAAACTGCTTTCGCAATGTCCAGCTCCCGTCGTAAATTCTTATACTGCTCGTGTCCTTTAAAATCAAGGTGTAAATCTCCTACAGGCTGATAATTTACGCCATGTACTTTTTCGGCAATAAAATTTGCGGCATACTTATCTGCTTCGCCATACTTGCCGGCTGTAATCATTCGCCTCATGGTATCCAAAGCTTTCGGGCCAGCATGGTTGTTGTAATTGGTATACGGACTGCCAGACCAAAACTCATCGTGGTTTAATTGCAGGTGTTCCTTTCCCGGAATGCCAAATACCATGGCACCAATATGGCCGTTGCCGATGGGCAAGGCTTCTTCCCAAACGCTTGCAGGTTGATCATACCAAAGCTTCATAGGATTTTTATCAGGCCCCTGGCCAAAGCTATTTACTTGACATAATATGAAGTACAGTAAAAAACAGCGTAGCCTTTTTTTCATTGCCCGTAATATTTAAATGAAGTAGTAAATATAGATTAGTTTTCACTTTAATAATTTTACGGTTTGTCCATTTTAAAAGAATATCTATAAAAAAAATATTACCATGCCCAACTGGTTGCTTTACTCATTGGTCTCCGCTTTTTTTGCAGCGCTTACCGCCATATTTGCCAAGGCCGGTTTAAAGGAAGTAAATTCAGATTTGGCAACAGCCATTCGAACCGGTATAATCTTATTAATAACCTGGGGCATTGTATTGGTAAAAGGCAATGCAGGTGGTATCAATAATTTAAGTAAAAACAACTGGCTGTTTCTTACCTTATCTGCAATTGCAACCGGCTTATCCTGGCTGTTTTATTACAAGGCATTGCAATTGGGCAAAGTATCCGAAGTATCCGCTATTGATAAAGGCAGCATTGTATTTACTATTTTACTTTCCTTTCTTTTTTTGAAAGAACCAATGACGCCCAAATTATTAATTGGTGCCGGATTGGTGTTTGCAGGTATGCTGGTAATTGTTTGGAAGTAAATTCAACTGATTGTAATACTGAAAAATAATTTTAAAGAAACAGGTGCATTGTTCGCAATTGAAGGCTGATTGGGGCCTTGAATAAAAAGTGCTAGAAATTTTCAACATTAGCCGTTAAAAAATCAAGGCTGTTTGAGCCAGTACTACCTATAAATTATTGAACTTCTGTGGCGAGTTCCTTGATTTTAGGCTGATGTTTAAAATTTCAGCTTTTTTATTCGAAGCCCCGTCCGACTGGCGTTAGCCGGGCGGGCTTGATTTTTTTTGTTACTTTTTTTATCAAGAAAAAAAAGTAAGCAGGGTGTAGCTCAATAGGGTAATGGTTTTCAAATTAAACACCTAATCAAATAATTTTAATAGCTGGCCGGCTGTTTAACCACCTCTTAACCCACATTACTTTATATCTATAAATAATTGTATGCACCTTTGATTTAACATATGTTAAATCAAAGCAGGCCTATGCGTTCGTCAACAATAAAATGGATTATTTTATTATCTACCATTGTAATTGGTTTATTGGTGGTTGCACAATTATTCTGGCTTAATAAAATTTACAATTTTGAGCAAAAAGAATTTAACACAAGCGTTGTAAAAAGCATCAAGGGGTTTTATGAAGTGTTACAAATTACTCATTCAAATGCAGGTCATCTGCAAAATTTAATAGAACAACCCAATGCCAATACTTTTCTTTTTCGCCTTGATAGTATTCCCCCAAAAGATTCACTGATAGGCAACCTGGTTGCTAACCTCGAAGACTTTGGAGTATTTGCAGATTGCAAAATTGCATTATACAGTAATCATTTACACAAGTTCATCTTCCAGGAATATCTGCCGACTGCTGCCACAAAACACCCGTGGAATGAAGGCGAAAAGCTGCCGTTATATAATAAAGGCTATAGCTACGTGCAGTTATATTTTCCACACCGATCGCAATATATTTTAAATGAAATGAGCTGGTGGATTACGTCCAGCATTCTGCTCCTAATTATATTAGTTGCATTAGGTTTTAGCATGTTTCACTTATTCCGGCAAAAGTTTTTAAATGAAATTCAGCATGATTTTATACAGAATGTAACACATGAATTTCAAACACCGCTTACTACTTTGACGGTTGGATTAGACATTATTTCTAAGCCATCTATCATTCAGCATCCGGAAAAACTGGAAAAGTACACCAGGCTTATGCAGGGTCAAACAGCCTATCTTAAACACCATATCGATAACCTGATGAGAGTGTTAAAAACTGAGGCGGATGGGTTAGTAATGCAAAAAGAAATGATGTCGCCAAACGAATTAATAAAAAATGCTGTTACGCAGTTATACGCCGCAATTGAAGAAAAGCAGGCCATTATTCAACTGAAACTGGAAGAAGCAAATGAAACGATTCTGATAGATTCAAGCAGCATGTATGTAGCCATCCTTAACGTAATTTCCAATGCTATCAAATACTCAAAAAATCCACTGGTTATTATTACAACAACAATGGCTAATGGTATGTATCGTATATCAGTTAAAGACAATGGCATCGGTATTGCAGAGCAATATCAGCAAAAGCTTTTTAAAAAGTTTTACAGGGTGCCTACCGGGGATATACACAATGTAAAGGGCCTGGGACTCGGTTTATATTTTGTAAAAAAAGTTGTTACAGCACACAAGGGAACTATTACAATAAAAAGTATTGAAGGTATTGGTACCGAATTTATAATTGAATTGCCTAAACAATAAACTAGCACAAAATGACAGCAACAAAAGCATCCATATTATTTGCAGAAGACGATGCAAGCCTTGCCTTTATGGTAAAAGATAGCCTGGAGGATGAAGGTTATAGGGTATTGCACTGTGCCGATGGACAAACCGCTATTGATGCATTTGATAAAACAAAATTCGATATCTGTTTATTAGACATAATGATGCCGAACAAAGATGGTTATACGGTAGCAAAAAAAATCAGGCAGCAAAGCGATGTAATGCCCATTATTTTTTTAAGTACCAAAAGCCAGGTTGAAGACAAGCTGAGAGGATACGAAACCGGGGCCGACGATTATTTAGCCAAGCCATTCAGTATGCCGGAATTGCTTAAAAAGATTGAAGTTTTTTTAAGACGTTCAAAGAAATTATACGCTGATACTGCCGAGATATTTAAACTGGGTAATATAATTTTTTCGCCGGCAGAATTACGAATTACTACACCTGCAGAAACATTCACCATTACGCAAAAAGAAGCTGATCTTCTCAAGTTTTTTTGCGACCACCAAAATAAAGTAGTAAAACGGGAAGAAGTGTTGCTGAATGTTTGGGGAAAAGATGACTTTTTCCTTGGTAGGAGTATGGATGTTTTTATGACCAAATTACGCAAATATTTAAAGGCAGATCCCACTATTGCTTTAGAAACAATACATGGTGTTGGATTCAGGTTTTTTGTTCCAAAAGGAATTTAATTTATGTGGGCTACTAATTAAACTACCCACGGCTAAACAAACTGATTTGCAATGTTGAAGTATATTGTGGCTGCATCTTATAAATAAGGTAGTCTTGTTAAATAAAGCAAGTAATAATCCTGAGCAAAATATTCAGCATGTGGCAAGCATTAATTACCGGAACTATCATGGGCTTATACCTTGCCATTTCTGTAGGTCCAATTTTATTTACTACAGTTAATACAAGCCTTCATAAAGGTATCCGTGGTGGTTTTAGCTTTGTCGCCGGCATTTGGTTTAGTGATATACTATTTGTTTTATTCAGTAATGTATTCACTGTTTTTACTGCTCATTTCCTGGATGTATACATAAAGGAGATTGGCTATGGAGGCGGCCTTTTATTGCTGGCACTTGGCATTTATTATACCATTTTTAAAAGGGCTCTTTTAGCACGGTCCGGCGATGAATCAGACAATGGAATCAGCCATGGAGAGATAGCAAGACTTTTTGCAAAAGGTTTTTTAATTAATACCCTCAACCCTATATTATTTGTTGAGTGGCTTACCGCAGCTACCGTTTTTGCAAAAACATATTCGGTTAGTTACCGAGTGCTTATTTTTGCTGTATGCCTGGGTATAAATATATTTTCAGATATATTAAAGGTGTTGCTGGCCGGTAAATTAAAATCAAAACTTACGTTTCATAATTTAAATATTCTCAACCGCATCACAGGAGTTGTGCTGATTATCTGTGGCTGCTTTATCTTGTACCAGACATATTACCATGCGGATAAGTGGAAAAAAAAGGAGGAGGCTATTATAGTTTATAATCCAATGTAAAAAACCTGGAACCTGGCTGCATCTGAATGAGCTATTCTTTCAGCTAAATCAGGCTTTAAAAAACTAATAATCTAAAAAATGACATCAAACTTTGTTTTTATCCATGGAGGTTTTGTGTTAAAAGAAGACGCAAAAATTTTAATCACCGATCTTTCTGTACAACGTGGTTATGGAATTTTTGATTATTTTAAAACCATTAATAACCAACCTGTTTTTTTGGATGATCATCTTGACAGGTTTTATTTTTCGGCCAAAGAAATGTTTCTGCCGGTTGATATGGACAGGGATGCATTGAAAGATATTTTTCAGCAGTTGATTAAAAAAAATAACCTGCCCGATTCGGGGATCAGAATCACCCTCACCGGTGGTTATTCAGAAGATGGATATACACCCGCCAAGCCTAATATGTTCATCACCCAATTGCCATTTAATTATTGCAAAGACAATTTTGAAAAGGGCACCAGGCTTGTAACCTACGAGCACCATCGGCAATTGGCACAGGTAAAAACCATCGATTACCTGCAGGCTATCCGTTTGCAATCATTTATTAAAGAAAATAATGCCGACGATGTTTTGTACTATACAGCATCCGGCATAAATGAATGCCCGAGATCAAACTTTTTTATTGTAAATGAAAAGGATGAAATTATAACCCCGGAGAAAAATATACTGGCCGGAATTACAAGAAAAAAGATACTGGCATTTGCCGGGCTAACAGTTAAAGAAGGAAGCATACATCCGCAAGATATTGCTACAGCCAAAGAGGCATTTGTAACCAGTACCTCAAAAATAATTTTACCCGTTTTAGAAATAAACGGTATAACAATTGGCAATGGAAAACCGGGAGAAATTACCAGCGCATTATTTAAGCGAATGTTAATTAGCCAGGGCATATAGTTTTATTAAGGCCCCGTTTATTCCTTATTCATTTTTAAAATCTGCTGTTAATAATACTAACTATTGATAACCCTTTGCCTGCAAATTAAACAACTCGGCATAACGACCGTTTTTAGCCAGCAATACTTCATGACTGCCTTCTTCCAGCAACATTCCTTTATCCAACACTAAAATCCGGTTGGCCATACGAACGGTAGAAAAACGGTGAGAAATTAGCACCGCCGTTTTACCTTTGGTTAAATCAGCAAAGCGCTGAAAAACTTCATACTCTGCCCTGGCGTCGAGTGCAGCGGTGGGTTCATCTAAAATAAATAACTGAGCATCTTTCATATAGGCTCTTGCTAATGCAATTTTTTGCCATTCGCCGCCGGACAATTCAACGCCCTGGTTAAATCGTTTACCCAATGCCTGGTCGTATTTATCAGGCAATCGTTGCACCAGTATATCAGCCATACTTTGTTTGGCCGCATCAACAATCAGTTCCCTGTTTTGCTGCTGCACAATATTGCCCACAGCAATGTTTTGAGCAACCGTCATCTGGTAGCGGAGATAATCCTGAAAGATAACGCCCACCTGCTTTCTCAATGCCAGCAGGTCGTATTCTTTCAAATCGTATCCATCTAACAAAATGCGTCCTTCGGTAGGATCGTACAGCCTGGCTAATAATTTTACAAGCGTTGTTTTACCGGCACCGTTTTCTCCTACCAACGCCAGCTTTTCACCAGCATGCAGGGTAAAACTAAGATGCCTGTTGGCCCATCTTTCTGAATGGGCATATTTAAATCCTACATCCTCAAAAACAAATCCCTGTTTGATAGGATTTGGAAAAGGCCTTGCATTGGCTGAAATCCGTATGGCAGGTTGAATTTCAAAAAAGTCAAAGAAATCTTTAAGATAAATAGCACCCTGCGATACCGCAGTAAAGCGGGAAAGTATCCCCTCCATTAACACCCTTAACTGGCGAAAAGAACCTGCCATAAATATCAGATCACCGATAGACAACTTGCCCGACAAAGCATTTGAAATAATAAATACATAGGCGCCATAATAGGCTGCTGTTCCCAACAAAGAAAGTGCCGTTCCCCAAACCGAACGCTTGATAGAAATCTGTTTATTATCCCTATAAAACTTACCGGATAACTGCCGGAAACGATCAATTAAAAATCCGGACAAATCAAATATTTTTACCTCTTTGGCTGTTTCGTCACTGGCACCAATAAAGCGGATATAATCCAATTCTCTACGTTCCGGCGTTTGGCGGCGACTGAGCGAATAAGTCCGGTTATTAAAATAAGATTCTCCCAAAAAAGCTGGCAGCACAGCAATAAATAATAACAGTATCAGCCATGGATTAAAAACAATTAAGCCTGCGGCAAAGAAACCCATGGTGATAAAATCCTGCACCTGTCCCAATACCTGGGAGAGCAAAATGGTTCGGCCAACTGTTTGTTGCCGGGCCCTTTCCAGCTTATCGTAAAAAGTAGAATTTTCAAATTGATCAAGATCTAAAATTGCCGCATGCTGCATAATTTTAATGGAAGTAAAATTGGCAAATAAATCACCCAGCAAATTATCCACGAGGGCATTGGCCCTGCTTAACGCATCGGATAATATTGCCAGCCCAAACTCAATAGCAACCAACTGCCAAAGAAAAACAGTTGAATGGCCGGAACCTTTGCCAGCAAGCACCACCTGATCGATAATTAGTTTTCCAACATACAACAAAGCCATTGGAATAGCAGAGCGTATTAAACGTAGCAACGCATTGATTAAGGCAAGAGCAGGGCTTGTTTGCCAAACCAATTTAAAAAATGCAGGCAGATTATTTAATGCAGAAAACCGGTCTTTAAAACTGATTTCACTTTTATTTTTGGGGATGTCCATTATATTTTAAATAGAGGGATGGCTGGAATTTAATTACGTTTACAGTCTGCTATTTGCTAAAGTAAACAATAATAAATTTATAGAAATATTCGGGATGAGTAAGGTAATGGTTGGCGGGTGAAATAGTTGTTATACTTTAGATCCAAATTTATTTTATGAAGAAATTATTATTTTTCCTGGCAATAGCCCTTACCGGTTGTGGGGCCAAAACTACCGACGACAAAGCCAAAGAATTGATCACCCAACATTTAAAAACCAGCTTACCCAGTTTTAATAACTACGAGTCGTTAAACTTTGGTACCATGGAGCTGGCATTTTTACCGTACGAAGAAACCGATACGTATGTTAGTAATTTAAAAGCCATAAAGGCACTAAAAGATTCTGCTGATATTTTACAACAATTATCACAGGCTAATACCACTGGATCAGCCGACGGCGCCAACGAACAATACAAACAAAGAAGACAGCAATTACTGGATAGCGCAACAGCAAAAAACGACTTTATCCACGCCGGTAAAAGAGTATACGTACCTGAGCAACTTCCAAAAATTTCCCATGCCTATACAGTGAAGGATAAATCGGGTGACGAGAAAAAAACAGAAGAAGCTTACTATTTTGACAAGGATTTTACAAAAATTATCAAAGTAAAAAAGATTTACTAGGCCCTGGTGGTGCATGAATATTGTTTGGTTATCTGCTCACTAATTGCTTCTTGCAGCTCAATTCTTACCAAAGCGTATGAGAATACAATAGGTCGGTTTTTTTGAGTCTTAATTTGAACGATTAAGCCTGGAGGTTAAATCGAAAATATCATTTGCCAGCATTATTATAGAGCTGAAAAAATGATAAATAAAGCCCCAATGTGCAATGTCGTTAAGTTGAGAAGGTAATAAGGTTATTGGATTTTTTATTCTGTTCCCTACTAAGGTTTTTCTTCAACCTTAGTACAAAAATCTACCTAAAGCAGTAAACCTTATTACCTTATTTGCGGTTACCGTCCTTAACTTAATGACATTGCCCAATGGTTAAAATTAAAAATCTATAGCGGCAGGTTTGGGTAGTGCATTTTTACCACAACTCAACCGGCAATCGGGGCCAACTGAATCGGAATAAAAGCAATTTAATATCCTTATATAATTTAAAACTGATAACTTGAACCACGATGCAGCTGTCAACCTACACCACCTCCAGGTGCTGGGCAATTTGTTCGAAGAATTAAACAATGATGCCCTGTTGAAAATTCTGGCAGCTGGAGAAAAGCAACAAATTGATGCGGGGGTTTACTTGTTTAAACAGGGTGATTTTGAAAACTCCTTGTACGTTGTATTAAGCGGCCGGCTTCGTGCCGTGATGCAGGATAAAACCGGAACGAATATATTAGGTGATATCGGCGAAGGTGAACCTACCGGTGAGTTTGCGCTTTTCACCAATGAGCCAAGAATGGCCTCTGTACTAGCCATTAGAAAAACAATTGTTCTTAAAATAAACAAGTAGGAATATTTGAACCTGGTATCTCAAAACCCTGCATTTGCCGGGGTGTTGACAAACTTTTTGATCAAGCGCTTGAGGCGAAATATTTTAGAACAACATCTGAGCAGCAGGCCTAAAAACATTGCGGTAATCAATTTACAGTCGGAACCATGACCTGAGCACCTGGACAAATGAAATTGAGAAAACCCTTGAAGAGAGCGGACTTCCCATCCAGGTTTTTTTCCACTACTTACAACTTGAACAGCATTACAACACTATTTTTGATACACTGGAGCAGCAGGAGGGCCTCAATATTTTAGTGTGCTCCGAAGCCCAACCCGAATAGTCGAGGCAGTGCCTGCTTGTGGCCGATCTGTTAATAGTAGCTACTGAGTTTTGGGGCAGACCCCAACCTTTACCAGATTGAAAAAATACAAAACCTGTATGCACAAACTATCCTCAACAAAAAGATCTACAATGTTTTTTTACATGAAAACGAAACGTTGTTGCCCAGGCAACCCAGTCGTTGGCTGCAAAAGCGAATGGTAAACCTGCACATCCATGTTCGAAAAAATCATTTAGGTGACATCGGTCGCTTTTGCAGAATTATTTCTAACCAGGCTGTAGGGGTAGTTTTGGGCGGTGGGGGTGCAAAAGGGTATGCACATGTAGGCGCCATACGGGCACTGATGGAGATTGGTATAAATATAGATTTTTTGGGTGGAACCAGTGCCGGTGACCTCTATGGCATTGGTATGAGTCACAGCGATTTTGACGCTCGTAAAGTGAATGCGCTTTGTGAAACTTCAGCAAAAAGACGACTAACGTCAAACGATTTTTCGTGGCCTATTGTATCGATTATGTCGGGTAAAAAAATGGCAGCATTTATGCAGGAAATGTTTGGGGATTCAGAACTGGAAGATATATGGGTTAGCTCATATTGTGTGTCTAGCAACTTTTCCAGTTCGGGTACAAAGGTGCACGACAGGGGTTTGATAAGCTGGATGGTTTGGGCGAGTATTGCTATTCCGGGTGTTTTTTCACCAGTAGTCATCGATCGGCAATTGCATGTAGACGGCGGTGTTGTGGATAATTTGCCCATTGAGCCAATGTACCGTTACCCTGTGCGGCACATCATTGCCATCTCGCTTTCCGGCCTTGAAACTAGGGCGGTAAATTACGATGAAACACCTTCAGCTGCTATGCTGATATGGGATAAAATTACCGGCAAAAGAAAGTACAAAATACCTGGCATCAGCTCGTTGATCGTAAATTCCCTTACCTTGAATAGCCGGCAGAAACAAGAAAATACCAAATCAAAAGTATCGTTGTACTTCGAAATGGATTTGAGAGAGGTTGGCCTACTAGAAGACAAAAAGTGGAGCCAAACCATTCAAAAAGGCTATGACCAGATGAATGTGTTTCTTATAAATTTACCAGATAATGATAAATTTTGGCTAAAAAAAACCTGCAGGTAAAGAGTTGAATGAAGAAATGATGGATACTAAAATAACTTCACAAATTTGGCAATTGATCCTTTACTGGTTTTTAAAACACGGAAAAGATCTGTACCATTTCCACAAGTGTTAAATAATACTGAAGGGTACGGCTAGTTCACGAAATTGAATACTTTTTTTCTAACGGGGCAGGGTAAAAACCAGCACAACCCTTTCCGTGAGTTTATTCCTTCTTTAAATCTTCTTCCCGCTGCAAATCTTCAATAATGGGTTTAACGGCATCCAGGAAGGTTATTTTTTTACCTGCATCAATACGGTCGTCGGTAAAAAGTTTACCAATAAAACGCAGCATTTCTGCCCTTGGCCCACCCTCTTCTTTTTCTACAAACGGAGTAGTGCTAACGTGGTTAAGTTCTCTCACAGTAGCAATAATAAATACGATAAAAAGCACAATAATAATGCTTGTTAAAACGATGAGGTCCGTATTATTTTCCATAATAGCTTATGATTGTTTTTTCATGTTGAAAAAGATGAGTAATGCCATAATAGTGGGTGGCCATAGCCCGATGAAAATTGCACGGTGTGGGTCTTTAAGTACTATATAATAATATTCAGATACAAAAATTAGTACCACCACCATTACTACAATTATTAACTCTGATGCTTTAAATTTCTTGAACATGATAGCGTGTTTTATTGAAAAAAATATTTTTTCGGTGATGTTTAATTGTCGCCCGACTTTGTTTGCCGGAGGCTGATGTACATGTCGTGCATGATTTGCATGTGCGGTGCAGTAAGAACAGCAAGCCCTAAAAACAGGTAGCCCACTATAGCGTTGCTGCTGATAAACATAAAGCCTGCTAAACCAAATAAACCAATTCCACCAATTGCCAAAAGGCTGTACAACACAATTTGTTTAGTGATGATATTTTTGGTATAAAAACCATTGTTTCTTAAATAGATGATGATGTTATTTAAAGACAGTACAGAATGCCATACCACAAAGTAGAATGTAAAACCAAGCAGCATCGGCAGGTTGAACAGGATTAATAAAATAACTGCAAACCTTACTAAAAACTCGCCTTTATCTTTCGAGGCGGTATTGTTATTTCTGAGAAAATAGATGAAGGTGGTTGTAAAGAAAAGTACCCCTGCAACAGAAATGATATTGTAACGATGTGTATTCAGCCAATTGATAAACCCTGCGTTTTCTTTGCCGGCCTCAAATAGTTGAAATAAAGGTTTTACTTCTTCAAAATGATGAAGCAGAATAACAGATAAAATCAAAAATCCGTAGGAAATAACAAATAGCTTACCAATAAATGTGTTGGTTTTAAATTGATATAAATCTGTTTCGCCAAAATGATAAGCAGCAAATAAAATGAATAACAAATTTCCGGCAACAGGGAACATCCACAAGGTAACTGCAAACAATAGAAGGCGACTAATATAAACAGTAAGGAAGCGGAGATTTGAGAATTTATTTTTACTATTACCGGCATTTTTGGTTGCTACCAGTAAGTCGGCGGCGCCATGTGGCACACCAAGTAAAACGATGCCGCATAAGAAAATAATAAACTGGGCTGCGGTATCAATCGGCACAATATACTGCTGAAAAAGCAAAAGGATACATCCGGCCAATAGTAGTGCAATCCTTAACATACCCAGTTTTTTTTAAAAGTTATTTACAATTAAAAAAGTGCAACACTTCGCATGTTGCACTTTTTTAAACTTCTTTAAGCGTGGGTAGGTGAAATTGCCTTGTCAGACTGAGCAAGCGCATAAATCACTAAACCGAATCCAATTTTGTTGATGGCATCACCAATGTTGTAAACAATATCCATTGATAATCCTTCGAACATTCTTACGCCAAACAAGCCACCGGCAGTACCTGCAATGTAACCAACAGGATAAATAGCCCATCCAACCAGAACGAACCAACCCAATGTCTTTACAGCTTTGGTAACAGCAGGACCAGCATTGCCAGCCAATTTAGCCACTTCTCCAAACCATACAAGGTATACGATGTAGAAGTAAGCGATACCACTTATTAAACCCCAAATCCAGCTTTGTGTTTCTTTACCGTAAATGGCTTCACCAATGTAACCGGTTACCAACATTACAACCGATGCAAAAATTAATTGCCATAGCAATCCTGCTTTCCCACCAGCTTTCTTTGTGATCAAATAAAACTCCACACACATTAAGGGCACAGTCAAAATCCAGTCTACATAACGAAAGAATACCGGAGATTCGCCTGTTTCGAGGTTATAGCCTCTCATGTAGTAATAATGTACGGCAGCAATAAATGTAATAAGGCCGGAAACAAGAACAGATGTACGCCATTTTTGCGGCACATTGTTCAATTCAAAGAAAAAGAAAACTGAGGCGGCCATCATGGCCATTGTGCCCACAAAAAATGTAAATGCAACATAATTGTTTGTTGCGATCGGGAGTACCCCCAAGAGTGTTTGATTCATATAGATGGTTTTAGTTTACGTGGAAAAAAATCCACTGGATTGGTAAAATAGTTAAACAAAAATCTGACAATAACTTATCTACAACGTTTTGCTAATTAAAAAGGTTTAAATTTTTCAAATTATTTTGAAAATTCTATTAGTATAAATAAAAATGGAAGTAACACCGCAACAATTTGTAAAACTCCATGGTTACAAAAGGCAGTAAAAAATAAACATTCGGTGAGTAGCAATAAAAATATATTGAGATTATTATAGTGATGGCGAGCCTTATTTATTAAGCTGTAAATACTAATGCCACAAAAAATATAAAACAGCTTCCGCAGGTGCCTGCCTGTTTTTTATCTGAGATATTTTTCAGCTTTTTTCCAGAAAGAAAAAAAGGAATTGTAGTAACCGGTCACTTCACCAAACATCCAGTGCCGGCTATCCTTTACTCCGGGATAATACTTAAAAGCGGGATGCTCCTTTGAAATAATATAATCTTGCCCGGCTACTGAAGCGTCTTTATACAAACCAACGATATCGTCAATTTCTCCGGCATACAGCAAAATGCCATCGATATTTTTTGACAGGTCAATTATAAATTGCAGCACCTTATCACTCACAGGGTATTTTTTAAAGTGAGATGGCTCTAATAATAACACCCGGTTTACCCCTTCATTCTTGCGCCAAAGCACATCAAGGTTGTACGAGTTATAAATAAGCGTTGGCTTGCTGGTATCAAGTAAGGGCGCAGGTGTTACCGGCAGGATGGTTTGCAACACAAGTTGGGTTGTTGGCCGTAAAGTTTCCGGCACGGGCATCTCCATAATTTCTTCATAGCTATTATTTAAAAAGCTTCGCCGCTGGTTACTATAGGCATACTTGTTTACATTTTTCTGGTCGAAAAAATATTTTTTTGAAGAAAAAGCGCCAGCCACCCATTGCCAGCTGCAGTTATTACTGGCAATATCCCCATCAAGCAAATGATAATATAACCATTGAGAAGGCTGAAGCCAATGTGCTTTTGCCATATTGCATACCAGGGAGGCGGTGTACATTCTAACATGATTGTGCATATAGCCGCTGTTGTATAAATGCACAATCGCTTGGTCAATCGCTTCAATACCCGTTGCTGCTTTGTCCACCGCACTTATCATTTGGTGATGCAGCAAATCCGGTTGCGGCTGTTTAATATCTTTCCAAATATCATCCCCAACCGATTGCCAAACCCGTTGAAAATATTCACGCCAGGCCAGCTCCTGTAAAAATTTTTCAATTTGGTAAGATTTATACCCTTTTTGCAAAACAGTTTCCATCACCTGCTTTCCCGAAATAACTCCCCGTGAAATATAGGGTGATAGATAAGTAACCGCACCGTCAATAAAATTCCTTGTTTTTGCATACTGCATAGGGTTAACGTTGAGCACTCTTTGCAATATCTCCTCGTATTCAGTAGGAAAAAATGATTTTGATAAATTATCGTCGGCCTCAAATAAAGTGTTGGACATTAGTACTGATTTGGTAGAATTCACTCTAACAACATCGACATCATTTTGTTTTGGCGGACGGGGCTACAGGAAGAACTAAATTGGTTTAGCGGCTTTACGCAGAATAAAATTTTTAAACGCTATTTAAAAATTCTTCCAGGTTGGTTTCATTAGATACACCCAGCCGCTGCCGTAAGCGCTGTCTTGTTTTGTGTACACTATCTGGCGAAATACCTTGCATGGAAGCCATTTGCCGGGTAGTGAGTTGTAGGCGGGTAAGTGCCGCCATCCGTTGTTCAGCCACTGTAATATCCGGCACTTTTGTTTTTAACCGCTGAAAAAACATCGGGTTTATTTTTTCAAATAACTGTTTAAATTTATCCCAGTCTGCCTCAGTTAGAATGGTAAGGCTGCTTAAAGCAGCAATGGTATCCTGCTGGCCTGCAAATGAATTATTGTTCTTCATCTGTTGTTCCAGCTTTTCAATAAGGCTGGTTTTTTCAATGATGTTTTGGGTGAACAGTTCCATTTGTTCCTTAGCAGATGTTATTTCTTTCTCGAGCAATTGTTTTTCCTGTTCAATTTTTATTGTTTTCAGCATTTCCTTTAACCGTTGCCGGTTTAACAGTAATAGTGCCAGCACAGAGAAAAAAATAATAGCAGTAATAATGATGTTCCTTGCCAACAGTTGTGCACTTTTTTGCTTGTTTAGATTTTGAATTTCAAAACGGCTTGTTTTATCATTTAGTTTTGCTTTGGAAATGGCAATGCTGCTGGTGGCCACTTCTTTTTCGAGTGAGTCATTTAGTACATTATAGAGGTCGTTGTAATAAAAGGCACTGTCATAATTTTTCATTGACTTAAAAACCTGTATAAGGGTATAATAAGTATCACGCAGATAAGTTCCATTTGGCCACAGGCTTAAAAGTGGTATTGCTGCTCTTGCTTCTGCTAAAGAAACTGCTTTATTTCCCCGGGCCAGGTTCGCCTTTGCCATCCACAGGGAGGCATTGGCTGCTTCATTATATTGACTGTTCTTCTTGTTGATTTGATAATTGGATTTGAAAAGAAAATAGGCAGAGTCAAAATTATTTTGTGCGTAAAGTATCCTGCCGATATTGCCCAAAACCTTTGCAGTCAAAACTGTATCCTTATTTTCTGTTGCTGATATCAATGCCTGTTGATAGCAGGTTTGTGCTGAGTCGTACCGGTTTGTTTTATAAAATGAATTGCCCATTGTATTCAAAGCTTCAATTTCATATTTATATGGATTTTTAATACCCTTATCGTAGTTCCTTTTTTTAAATGACGTAATTCCTTTTTTTGCATTAATGATACATTCGTCATATTCCTCCACCTGATATAGTAGCTCTGCCAGTTCAGTATAAACGTGGGGCTCTACAGGATAACCCTGCGTTTCAAAAAGCTCTACACCATTTTGGGCGTACATTACCGCCCAGGCTGTTTCACCGAAATGGCGCATTTTTCTTGCCGAATAAAAGCTTACCCACCCAATTGTAATGTCATCATTTTCAATGTGGTACACCGCATCAATGGCATCGGCATAGAGTTTCATTAACTGTTCTTTAATTGGTTTTAATGCGATGGATCCCCTGTCTTTATACTTGTCGTACCCGGCAAATTTTGCAAAGAGGAAATCTGCTTTCACCATGTTGAAATAAACCCTAAAGTAATACCCCTGTGCATTGGATGACCTATCCAGCGAATCTAAGAAATGAAATGCCCGGAGAGAATCGGCTTCTATCAGCATTTGGGTGAGGCTTCCCAGGCTGTTTACTTCATTCAACTTTCTTTTAGTTAATATGCCAGCCCATTTATCGGGTTCCAGGCCTAGTTTTTTTTGAGCAGGTGCGGTAATGTGAATTGAAAAAAAACAAATAAGGAAAACAAGGCGGCAAATGCTCATATTTTAGTAACCATTAGATTTGATAAAATTAAGAAAAAACATTATTGAAAAGCCAACACTATACCATAACGATTTTTCTTGCATACGTGTGCCACGAACGAAGACAAAGAAAAAAAGCATTTACCTGGCCAATATTGCCGCTGATGATTCCGGTATAAGCCCTGTTATCCAGCTCGGCTGACTTAGCCAGCGCCAATTTGTAATAATGCATGGCAGAATCGTACGCTCCTGCCCGGTGCCAGGCTAGTGCCAGCACATTCAACGTTAACATATTGTAATACTGCGATTTGTTGTTCATGGGTGGTACTATATGCAGCAATCGTTCACAATAGCTCTTGCATTTACCATATTCCCTGATATGGTACATTTCATCTGCAATAAAATTATAGTAAGGAAAACCGCTTTCGCCAAAAAGCTTTTCATACAATTCAGCACTGTAAGTGCCATACATCACCGCCAATTCTGTATTGCTGGTAATCTTGTTCCAAAGAAAAAAATGAAGACTTGTATAGGCTATAAGATACTCATCATTCATCTCGTTAGCTTCTTTCATGGCATCTCTTATTAACTGTTCAATGCCTGTTTCTGAACCGCTTCGTGGAGAATATAAATTTACAAAGCGAAAATATACATTGGCCCATATATAGTTCGTTCTAATTCTACTATATGGATTTGGGCTACTTTCTTTTTCGGGTAACTGCTGTTCAACAGCCACCAGGCAGTTTGTATCGGGGCAATTTTCAATACGATCGATTATAGCAGGGGTGGCAAGGTTTTTTTGTCATCAGAGTCGCTGAGCTTTTTTATCCACTCCTTTACAGAAATTACTGACACCGGGCCGGCACAATTAGTAGCCGGCCAAACAAGCATTGCAATTGCCAAAATAAATTTAATGAAAAAGCGGGTTAAAGTAAGTTCCCGATTTTGTACTGGCAATATATAAACGAACACTATTTAAAATATTCTTGACAAATATTTTGCCCGAAGTATTATCTTTTAATAACTGAAATTATTGGAAGATATAATTTATTGATTACCAGAAAAGAATTTGCCCTGTCCGTTTTTTGTCCGGTGGTTGTCAGGTGTTTGTCCAGCCTAAAATTTGTTAAGAGGTTAGTGTTGGGGTATGTTTGAAAAAACAAAGACCATTGGCAATTATTAAAAAAAATTTATCGCTACTTATTATCATCCTTGTAACCATAGGGTTGATATTACTGGTGATTTGGATATATGACCAGCGTATCCATCACCTTGAAAAAACCATTTCCAGTGCCAAAAAAATGTCGGCATTAATAGCTTAATTACTCAGCAAAAAACATTTTAATAATATGAAATTTTTAGAGATAGATAAGGTAAATATTCCCTGCCAGATAGAACCTTCCACCATTTTAAGGGTACAGGCACAAAGTAGTTATTGTAAAATCTATTTTATTGATCGACGCATGCCGGTGGTTGTATCAAAAGTACTACAACTGGTACAGCAAAATTTGCCAGCAGATATGTTTATCCGGGTACACCAGAGCCACCTCTTAAACAGACATTGCATAAAGCAGGTGTCTGGTACTAATACAAAAACCGCTGAATTAACCAATGGCGAACTTATTCTGTTTAGCCGCCGTAAGCAAGCTCTGTTGTGCAAAAAGGACGATCTGAAAACACATTTCATTAATCAAGTTTCTTTTTAAACATTTCATCGGCTAAAAACAACTACCAAACTATTAAACTAACTTTTATGTTTAAATATTCACTTCGCTCTGCTCTTACAATACTTTGTTTGTTTTTTATTACGGCGCTTCTCGGGCAGATTTCTAAGGATACGCTATTAACCAGTACGGTACCTCTTTATTGGAATCCGCCGGCTGGCTGTAAATCTTTTTATGTGCAACTGTGGGGTGGTGGAGCTGGAGGTAACGCCAATTGGCCTTCCGGTCAGTACTTCTACAATGGTACTGGCGGTGGTGGCGGAGGAACTTTTTCGGAAAGCAATCCTTACATCGTAACACAGGCTATGGTAGGCAATGGTTTTCTTTACAAAGTAGGCCTAGGCGGTGCCCCTAATCAAAACGGCACTAACAGTTATTTTGGAAATGTCTTTGCATACGAGGGGAAAACAAGTGGAAATGCCCGGGGTAAATCACCAATAGGTGGAGAAGTAAAGGCTTCCAATTACGGTGGAATTGGCGGACAGAGTTGGAGAAGTATCTTTGGCGCTATTTGGCATGGAGGGGGTGGAGGATCCGGCCGCACAACTGGAGAAGCAGCAGCAGGGCAGACAGCAGGGGATGGATACCATGGCTATGGTGGTGATGGAGCCGGAGGTGGAGGGATGTCAGGGGGAAATCCTGCTTATATTCCAGGTGGCGGTGGGTCAGGCGAACAGACCGGTGCCCGGGGCCAAATCAAAGTTTTTTATACATGCGAAAATACAGCAGGGCTAATTGGAAATGCACATACTGTGCCCTCACCGGCAGAATTCCCGGATGGTACTGATTTTATAACAGATAGTGTTAGTCCTACAGGGGTTGGAGTTAAATATAGCTGGGAGGATAGTACAATTGGAGGTAAATGGAATATTATCGTTAACGCAACCAATTTGACGTATGCAATACCGGCGTCAATACAGCAAGATACCTGGTACCGGAGGAGAATAAATGGTTGTGAAGTGAATAAAAATTTGTCGAATGTTATTAAAATTACTGTGTTCAGGCAAATCAATTTACAAAGTAATGGAAAGATCGAAGGTAAAGTGTTGACCGATAAAACCAACAGTCCTGTTCCAGGAATAACAATAACCCTTATAAGAACTACCCCCTTAAAAGGAAGCCCGGCAAACTATTCCCGTACTACCACAACAGATGACAAAGGAGCCTATACTTTCGAAGGTATATTTTATGGTAATCCGGATGTTCAAGCTGGAAACGACTCTGTTAAAGTTTATTACACGGTAACTCCTTCAAGGCAGGGGCACGTTTTTATACCTAAAAGCAAAACTGTTTATTTGTCTAGTTCGTCTTATGAAAGGCCTAACATTGATTTCACTGATACTGCAGTATATTCAATTAGTGGCAGGGTTACTCAAAATTGCACTGGTTGTAATGGTCCTATTTTCAGTTTTGGTGTTGGTAATGCAAAAGTTTCATTAAATACCCCTGGCGTATTCGATCCGTCTACAGATTCGCTGAGCGATAACAATATTGGATCATATAGTACGGTAGTAGTTGATCCTAAAACATACACGTTTACTCCATCCTATTTAAATCATAATTTTTCACAAACATCGAAAACATTTAATGTAACAAATGACACAACCGGAATAGATTTTCTTGATATAACTACCCACCAAATTTCCGGTAAACTTACCGATATAGCAGGTAAGCGAATTGGTTCGGCTGAACTGGTATTTCAAGGGGTGTATCAACGAAAAAATAAAACTCCAATATCAACTTTTAGAAAGATTAAAAGCATAGGTGCCAATGATAGTACGTATGCCGTAACGTTGCCAGCAGGTACTTATACAATATCGGTAAATACTTTTACTTGTCCTTATGCTCCCTCTGACCCACGATATGTGTCCGAGGCAGAGGTAAAAGATTTCTTTAACCTAAAAGCAAAAGAACCACTAATTTATGCAGATACCATTGATATAGTCAGAAATTTGGTTTATCACAGGCCACCTGTTATTGTGATTACCGGTCTTTTAGATAGTTTCTGTAATAATTCAGACAATACTAAGCCTGGAATCATATTCAAATCTAACATTCGCAAGTATTTTAAAGCAGATATTTTTGAAGGACCAGCCTCACTCAATAACCGGGTACAAACGAGTAATCCACTATCAGTGGATTCAAGCGCCGCCGATAAAGGAGATTTCTTAAGACTTCTTACCAATGTCACTAATCGAACAGCTTCCGGCAATCCGGAAACAATATTTTTGCGCCTGAAAAATGCGGCACCTATGCTTGATACTTTTCTGATACCGGGTGCCCCTAATACCAGTGCTCCGTATAAAAAGAATTTTGAAGTAAGATATATAGACAATTATGGCAGAGAGGCTACACCACAAATACGAAATGCTACTGTAACAGGAACTTTTAGTCCGGCATCAACTTTTATAACAGCCTTTCCCGAAAAGCCTTACCTGATTTTACATGCCCCGCCTGGCGACGGGAGTTACAGTTTTTGGAGTATAGGTCAAACGGCAGAAATATCTTCCCAATTTTCTGTAGCAAAAGATTCCTCCCGAAATGAATTTGCCAGTATTTCTTTTGCTCCAACAGTAGGTATAGAAGCAGGTATTGTTACTTTCGAAGCCAAAGTGGTTGCAGGTGTAGATTTTAACCGCATTCGTCGTTCCTCAACAGTTACAGGAAAGGAAGAAGTAAGCAGTGTAACTAATAATGTTACTTTTCAAACAAAGAAGGACGATAATTTTGTAAAGGGTAACTCTGGCGATGTATATATTGGAGCTGGTAAAAATTATAAAACCGGGTATAGTAGCACAGTTGACTTTGATGAAACACAGCCCCCTGGTGGCTGCCTGATAAAAGAGCAAACCGTTTATTTCATGTCTCCAGATAGTTATAGAACTGAGTTTGCATACGCTGAAGATCATATTACCAACTACATTATACCTACCCAACAAAAGTTTGCAGACGAGGCAACGGATGAGCAAAAAAGAAAAGATGCTCTTCAACAGATTAGCATTTGGCAACAAGTGATCAGGAATAATCAGGAGAATAAAAGGGCTGCAAAGTTAAAACTCAACCGCTCCTTCTCTTACGGCGTAATTGTTGAAGAGTCTCAAACGGGAACGTTGTCTAAAGCAAACACACTCACTTACAATGTATCAATAGATACTTCTGTTGCAATTAAATTAGGCCTTTATTACGCAGGAATAGGTGGGGATGGTGGTACAGATGTTACTATTAGTGAAACCCAAGGCTATGATGCTGCATCTACTAATACCACCACCACTACAATGGGCTATCACCTGGAAGATGATGACAAAGGCGATTTTTATTCCACCGATATTAAAATAGATCCTGTATATGGAACACCAGTATTTGATCTTGTGGCGGGCACCAGTAGTTGTCCTCCGGAAGAGCGTGCACAAAACAGAGATGTTCCCCAAATTATATCTGGTGATTTACGTTTTGCTAATTTGAAAGTTGATAGCACCTTCACCTTTCCAATTTTGCTTACCAATAAAAGTGAAAGCAGGGAAGCAAGATTTTATATGCTTTCGGTTGATCCAACCACAAGCAATGGATTAATAATTGGTAAAAACCTTCAAAACGACCTTACTACAACATCTGTACAATATTATCTTGAATATAATCAAACCTTACCTGTTGATATTTTTGTTAGAAAAAGTAATCTTGCTAACAAAACACTTTCATATTCTAATGTAGAATTTTACCTCACAGATATATGTCAGGTTAATAATGTATTTATTCCAAATTCTATAAGTACTGCCAAAATAACTTTTAACTATGCAAGCCAGTGCGGGGGAATTACCCTTGCAGCCCCATCAGAAGGTTGGGTGGCAACTGCAGCAAATCCTAATACTGTTCCTGTAACAATGAACGGATATGTCCTCAATAATATTGATAGCGTGACGCTGGAATATGTAAAATTGGGTTCTAAAATATGGAATACCGGGTTTATTGCTAAAATTGCTGACTTCATAAACCCTACAAGCTTTACCAGAAATTGGGATATTAGCTCGTTGCCTGATACCGTTTATAACTTACGTTTAAAACTTGTTTGCGTAAACGGAGATATTATATACAGCAATTATTCAGGTGGTGTAATTGATAGAAAAATCCCTTTCCTGGTGGGAATACCTCAACCTGTTAGCAAAAAGTATAATCCCGATGCTGGTGAAATTTCCTTTGCTTATAACGAACTTATAAACAATGCTAACCTTAATTCTGGCGTTGTAGAAATGATTCGCAGATCGAACGGTTTGCCAGTTCCTGTCTCAGTTAGAGAAGAAAACGGCAAACTGATTATAACGCCAGTAAACAGCCTTGGCACTACGGTTGATAGCTTTCGGGTAATTGTAAAAAACATTGCCGATCTATCCGGTAATATAAAAACCAAACCAGACACTTCTTACTTTAAACTTGACTTTACCCCGCTTGTTAACTATACAGGTACTAATGTTGCAAAAGTATATGTAACACCAGCGTCCATCGCAGAAAACAGTACAGGCAACATGGAACTGCATTTTAAACTGAAGGAAAAAGCAACAAAAATTACTAAGGTTTATTTCAACCTTACAGGTAGTGCAACTTTCAATACTGATTATACAATTGCTTACGATACCATCCGGCGTAAAGTGTGTGATTCAGGATGTGTTAATCCGGGTTATATCGCTGTGCTAAATCAGTTTTCAGGGTATCCTGGATTTGTAAATATAGATTCCAGCAAAACAGAAGCAATCATTTATATTAACCCAACTAAAGATGCAGAAGTTGAAACCAGCGAAACGATCACCGTTACCCTCCTTAATGGTACAGACTATAAATTACTGGACTCTTTGACTGCAACGGGTACAATCCTTAACTCAAGCCTGCCATGTCCTCCTTCCAATATCTTGTACGTAAATGAAAAGGCAACCGGAAGCAATACGGGGGTAAGCTGGGCAAATGCAATGAAAAGTTTGAAAGAGGCAATCAACACAGCCTGCCCCAACGTTACGCAAATATGGGTGACCAAAGGCACTTATAAACCAACAACAAATACCAGCCGGGATTCATCTTTTGTGATGAGAAATAACCTGGCAATTTATGGAGGGTTTGCAGGTAATGAAACGCTACTTGGTCAGCGTAACATCCGCAACAACCCAACTATTTTAAGCGGAGATATTGGTGTAGCCAATAGTAATGCAGACAACTCCTATAATGTTGTCCGAAACATATCAAATGGGCTTAACAATACTTCCATTCTCGATGGGTTTACAGTTACAGGAGGAAATGGTAACGGTGCTGCATTCGGTTCTTATGGTGCTGGTATTATTAATGTTAATAGTACACCTTCCTTTTATAATTGTTTAATTATTGGCAACAACGCATTATACTATGGAGGCGGTATGTATAACAGTGGTGCAGCTCCCCAGGTGGTAAATAGCGTAATTGCAGGCAATACCGCAGACTATGGTGGTGGTCTGTATAACGAGAGTGCTGCAACCAAACTTATCAACTGTAGTTTTTCAGGTAACCTTGCCTTTACCGATGGCGGAGCTGTTGCAACTTATGGAGCAGTAACACCGGTAATCTCCAACAGCATCTTATGGGGTAACAGTTCCGGCATACGTAATGCCGGCGGCTCCACACCAGCCATTTCTTATAGTATTGTGCAGGGTGGTTATACTGGTACAGGCAATCTTAACACAGATGCGTTGTTTATTGTGCAACCTGCACCGGGCCTTGCCAATGTGGGTGACTTACGCCTGCAAGGCTGTTCGCCAGCCATTAATGTAGGCAACAATGCAAGTTTACCGGGAGGCATTTCCTTAGATTTGGCGGCCTCCCCCCGTATAGTAAATACTACCATTGATATGGGTGCTTATGAGCGTCAGTCATCGGCGCTCTCCACTATAATTTATGTGGATATAAATGCTACCGGAAACAATAGTGGTGAAAGCTGGGCCAATGCTTACACCAACCTTGGTAGCGCATTGACAGAACTAAATTTCTGCGGTGTGGGAACTACTATACAAATTGCAGCGGGCACGTATTTCGCACCGATTAATACCGTTTTAAATTTAGATAAACTGAATGCAATCTTATTGGGTGGCTTTCCAATCGGGGGTGGTATTACCCGAAATCCAGTTGCGAATCCAGTAGTTATAAGAGGTAACGTACAAGTGCTTAAATCTGTTAAGATAGATGGCATTCGGGTGCAAAAGCAGTAATGATTTTTTCCCGACTGCATAAGTTCATGCAGGCCGTTTTGCTGCTGTTGCTGAAAATTTCTGTAAAGTGTTAAACAAAAAGGCTCCGTAAATAGCCAGCTATTAAAGGCAAAAATGCAGGTATAAATCTAAATCACCTAAGAGGCTGTCTAAAAAGGGCAGCCTCTTTTTACCTTGTAACAAAAAGCACTTTTAACGCTTGTTAATGGCAATACCAATTAAAGATCAACTTTAATTTCATTTCCTCTGAAAAAAATCGCCAAAGAACAAAGTCCAAAACGATGATGCTATAAAATGCAGAAGCCTCCATTAAATCCAATTAATAGTAAAACAATACAAAATGCAGGGCGTTCAAAATCACCTGGCATCGGTCACTACTGCTAATGCTGAGGTAAGCATCAAATTTTAAATTGTTAGGTAACTGGCACAGCATTCAATTTACCCAATTCACCTAAAGCAAATTTGCAATTGGCGAAATACAAAAATTAACCGGATGCGTTCTGATTTTAAACAGGATGCCCTTATCTTTACCGCCAGTTGTGGTAGCACTTCCACAAGCAAAACCTCCGCTGCAATGTTGGGGTTTTTTATTTAACAGCATTGTTTGTTTTACAGATTTAAAAAAGATGTCTTACATAGCTTCACTCAAAGAATTGATCAATACACTTACCCAGTCTAAGGACCTGCTGGTAGAAATGTTTGAAAAGCGCAAATCGTTCCTCTATAAATACGATGACGCGGCTGAATTGTTATCAGAAGATAAAATAGAGGTTTTAATCAGCAAACATATTTTGCAGCGCAATGGCCCTTATATAGAAATCGACGACCAGTATCAGCAATTTTTTGAACAGATGCTGGAAGTAAATGAAGAGATCAACACATCCTACATCCACGAAAATATACAGCAGGTAAAGCAGCACATCAATTTTTATTTACAGGAAAAAAATGAGCACCGCCGATACACTTACCTGAAACAAATAAAAGCAGTCCTGCGCAAAATTGGACGAATCACTTTACGGAACATAATAGATTTAAACCGCAACATTGAAAATGCGTTTAAAACGGAACCCAACTACAGCATTAAAATAGCCAGGCTGGAAACCTTTGATGAAAAACGCAGAGCTGTTTATTTATTGATAGAGCAAACAGACCGGCTTGCAGGTGATGAAGAAATAACCTTTTTTACAACAGCGCTGGATGAAGAATTAAAACAGGTGGTAACACAACTGCGTGGGCAACTGACCGAAAGCCGTCACAATTTGATAGAAACTCAGAAGCAAATCATTGAATACCTAAACCAGGTTAAACACCAGAGCCGGATACAGGAAAAGATAAAGCAGGTAAAGTATTTAAAAGATCAGTTTGAGCTGAAGGCAAAAACAAATATTACCCGTTTGCTGCAACAGAGCAATGTTGTATTGTTTGAAAGTCGCCCAACGTATCCGTTAAAACTTTCGCTTGATTATCTGCAAAGCGATGAAGGCAATGAAAATATAAAAAAGGTTGCAGCAAAACTACAACAACACAAAAGGCCTGCCCAACTAGTTGCTGAAAGTATTGCCAGTAAAGACATGCTGCCACAAACAGAAGAAGAAATCTTTATAGATTTGGAGGAAATAAAAAGAGGCTTTGCTGCCAGCAGTCATCATTTGCACAATTATATTATGCAATATAAATATCCAAGGGAAGTAAGTTATGAAGAGAAAATAACTATTTTTTGTCAGATGGTTTCCATGTACGAACAGGAGTTAAACATTAAGGACATTTTTCAAACAGATGAACAGGTTGAATATGCAATGGTAGTGGCAAAATAATCAACGCACCGTTTTGCAACACGAAAGGATGGAATATCCTGCATCTCTAAAACAGCAACAAACATGAATATACATAACCGGCACACCGCCGATATTTTTGACACCCTTAGTAAAGGCAAATTTATTTGCAGCAATAGTGTGGATGATAGTAATCGCAGGTTGTACAATGTGGTGGATGAAAACTTTGATGATCTCTACAATTATTTTATCGCCATTGGTTTTGTGCTGGAGAGAGGCGATGAATACTTCTATTTTTCCAGGAACGAAGTAAAAGCTACGCTGGAAAGCAAAATTGAGCAAGCCTATCGCTGGATAGACGTGGTTGATTTTTTCACGGCTTTCAACAGCAGCTTTACCCCGGGATTTTTATTTACCCCGGCTGATATTTTAGTACAGGTAAAAATGAATGCAAGCCTGAAAGACAAGCTGGAAATAATGAAGCGGCTAACCGGCGATGGTAGTTACCAGGAAAGAATCAACAACCTGATAGAAAAACAATTGTGCAATCCCGGTTTCGCTGAATTACAAAATGAACTGACCAACCAGTACAAAGTGCTGGCATCGTTCAACTATATCAAACAATTAATTGTAAGCATACAAATACAAGAAGAAACAGCAGCATGAGGTCGCTAAATAAAATCATTTTCATCAACAGCGCTACCATACAATATGCGGAAGTAATGGTGGATGGTAACGTTCATTTGATCGGCACACAGGGCGTTGGAAAAAGTACGTTGCTGCGGGCCATCCTGTTTTTCTACAATGCAGATACGCTGAAGCTGGGCATTTCAAAAGAAAAGAAAAGTTTTGCGGAGTATTATTTTCCCTATCAAAACTCCTTTTTAATTTATGAAGTGTTGCGGGAAACGGGGCCATTTTGTATTGTGGCTTTTAAAAGCCAGGGAAAGGTTTGCTTTCGATTTTTAGATACGGCTTACAACCGGGATCACTTTGTAAGTGCCGAGGGACATGCCTTTGAGAAATGGGAAGAAAACCGCCAGCGGCTGGATGCACAGCGAATTGACCATAGCCGCAAAATTGACCGCTACGAAGAATACCGGGACATTTTGTATGGCAACAACGAAGCAGGCAAAAAAGATTTTGCCAAATACGCATTGCTGCAAAGCAAGCAATACCAAAACATCCCCCGTACCATTCAGAATGTGTTTTTAAATAGCAAACTGGAAGCTGAGTTCATTAAGCAAACCATCATCATGTCGCTGAATGAAGAAGACATCGGCATCGATTTGCAAAGCTATACCCATCACTTAAAAAACTTTGAGTCGCAGTTAAACGACATTCATTTATACAAGCAACCGCATATTATTAAGCAGGCAGACAATGTGGTCAAAAATCATTTGGCGATCAAACACCTGGAAAGCGAAAAGAACAATTTTTCGCTGCAACTGGCATGGGCAGCTGCACAGGTTCAGCGCAGCATTCCAAAGCTGCAGGATAAAAAAGAAAAGCTACTGGCCGATAAAAGCGAACTGGTTGAGAAAAGAGTATCCACTGAACAACGTTTTAGAAATAAGGGAGATAAAATAAAAGCGGAAATAAGTGTACTGGAAAACGATATCAGGAAGGCGAAAGAAAAGGCGGATTATTATAACAGGTTATCCATTGCCGACATTATAGATCGGGTTGCTAAGAAGCAGGAGCTGGATTCAGCACTGCAAAAATCAATAAAGGAAAGAACCTTGCTCACCACACAGTTTGCAGATATTACTCAAAAATATGAAAGCCTTTTGCAGGCAGCAGCACAGGCTACCACGGCTTATGAGCAGGATAAAAAAGAAGAGCACCTAACCCTGAAAGAAAAAGCCGGGTTGGATAAAGAAGACTTTCGATTTGCGTTGGAAAAATCGTTGGCAGATATAAAGCAACACAATGCTCAAAGTTTGCAGCAGGCCAGGCAGGCGACAGATCAACAACAACAGTTGCTGGAGAAGGAACGTTTAAAAAGGGCCACCATTACCCACCAGCGTTTTTATGAAAGAGAGCTGGAGGATGCAAAGGCTACGGTTACACAATACCAGCTTTCTATACAACAGACAAAACATGAACTGGAGCATTTAAAAAACACCGGAGGCACTTTGCAAAAGCAATGGGAGATAGAAGAAACGGCCGTTCAGCAAACAACCACAAGAGCGCAGGAAACGTTACAGTCCGGTATTGCAGTACAACAGGAGCTGGTAAAAAACATCACCGAAAAATTAGCCAGCAATGAAACCGCCTTGTATGGCTGGCTGAATAAAAATAAGCCCGGCTGGGAAAACAGCATCGGCAAAATTGTGAATGAACAATTGCTTTTCAATGAAGGCCTGAGCCCGCAAATAAAAATAGAGAACAATAGTAGTTTGTATGGCATTAAACTGGATTTAAGCGATATGCCGGTGCAAATAAAAACACTGACAGAATACAAGGCCGAATTAAACAATGCAGAGCGCAGCATCGAAATACAACAGAAGCAATACAACAAACTGCAATCGGAAGAAATTACCAAACTGGAAAAGCTGAAGAAAAAATACCAGCCGCAGATAAAGGAAACAAAGGATAGCCTGCTGGAGAAACAATACCAACAGGAACAGGACGGGTTGCAACTGGAGCAGGCAACATTGCAACAAAAAGATTATGAAGTAAAGGCGACAGCAGCCAGGAGAAAAGCGCTGGAAGACATTGATATGGCCCTTGCAGCCGCCAGCGAAGCATTGGCACAGGCACAGCAACACCTGCAGCAAACAGAAGACGATTTAAACAAACAGGCAAAAGCAAAGGAAAGAGAATATGCTAAAAAAATAGCGGGTATCGACTTGCTCTTAAATCAGCAATTGGCTCAAATACAAGCGGCTGTAAAAAAACAACAAGCAGCACTGGAACAGCAGCAGCAGGAATTAAAAAATGAACAGCAGCAGGAGCTGGCAGGCAAGGGTGCAGATACAAAACGCATTGCTGTGCTGGATGAAAAAATACAAATCATCCACAACGAATTGAAATTTATTGAGGATAAAAGAGACCTTGTTGCGGAATATAAAAAAGATAGGAAAGAGCTGATTGATAAAGCCGATGGATTTAAAAGCAGTAAGACAAACCTGGAAAAGCAGCACCTGCTGGAAGAAGAGAAATTCAACCTGCACCAGGATAAGATTGCTGCCGAAATAAAAGAGAGGGATACTTATTTAAACCAGTTGCAGCAGGAACTGTATAAACTGGAACAGGATACGCAGGCCCTTACACGCTTTCACCAGACCGAGGCTTTTCTTTCTTTGCCTTCGGCCTATACTGAGGAAAAGGAAACCTATAAGAACGATAAAACCTGTGTGTTTTTGATCGACAAATTGAGCAGTTGCTTTTATACCTCTGCCCGGCGGCTGGATGATTTAAAAGAAGCGGCTACCAGGTTCCTGGATAATTTTTCTGACAACAATATTTTCAATTTTACCAAAGCACTTACCGATAAACATTCTCACCAGGCATTTGCAGATGACCTGAATGAGTTTATACAAAACAGTAAGATTGAAGAGTATGAAAAACGGGTGAATGAACGCTTTGCCAATGTGATTAAACTGGTGGGTAAAGAAACCGGCGACCTGATGAGCAAAGCCGGCGACATTCAAAAAGTAATTACCAGCATCAACAAGGATTTTGACAACAAAAACTTTGTAGGCGCCATTCGTAAAATAGAATTGAAGATTGAAACCAGTGCTAACAAAGTGGTGCAGCTGCTGATGCAGATAAAATTGTACAATGATGAGCATGCGTATGATATTGGCGGATTGAACCTGTTCTCCTCCACAGACCAGGAGAGTAAAAATAAAAAAGCGGTGGAGTTGTTGAAACAACTCAGCAAAGCCATCGGCGAATACCGCAAAGACAGCATCGCTCTTTCAGATTCCTTTGAATTAAAATTCAGGATTGAAGAAAACCAGAACGACACCGGCTGGGTAGAAAAATTATCAAATGTAGGCAGCGAAGGAACGGATGTACTGGTGAAAGCCATGATCAATATTATGTTGCTGAATGTATTTAAAGACGGAGCCAGCAAGCGGTTTAAAGATTTCAGGCTACATTGTATGATGGATGAAATTGGCAAACTTCATCCCAATAATATCAGGGGCATTTTGCAATTTGCCAACGACCGGAATATTTTACTCATCAATGGTTCGCCCACGGAAACCAATGCACTCAACTACAAACACATTTACAAGCTGGAAAAAGATGACAAGCGTAATACAAAAATCAAGCGGATCATTACACAGTTAAACCCGGCATAAAGCAGCCCCTCTAAATCTCCCCATGGGGGAGACTTTGGTCCCTGGTTATGGATGGAACCTGCTGCATGCAAAAAACTATACATGAAAAAAGAAACTGCTAAACTTCTAAACTCCTAAACGTCAAACTAATTTGAAGTTACCCATCCATATCGCCAAAAAGCTGCAGCAACTATTGCAGCCCGGCACAAGCATTGCCAGCAGTTTTATGCAGCATGCTGTGGTTACAAAAATGCTGGAAGATGGATTGCTTCAAAAACAACAAATTGGCAAAACAAAAGCCTTGTTATTTATTCCCAACAAAGAAAATGTGGCCGCTTATCTAAACAATCATTTTGGCATTGGCAACCTGCAGGATTACATCAACATACTTGAAGGAGAAGAACAAAGCAGGGCAGCAAACGTGACTATATCCGGTGATTCAAAATTACAGTCAGTAAGAACTTTCAAAGGTTTTTTGGTAAATAGCTATGATGCTATCAACGCTGAATTAAGTAGCAATCCAATCATCATTCATCCCTCGCCCGGCAGTTATACTTTCATCTATGATTATGAAAGTTTTATACCCGATCCGGCGGCAACTATTGTGGGTATTGAAAACCCGGAGAACTTTCACCAGGTTGAAAAGCAACGATACATATTTGCTCATATTCAACCATTGTTTGTAAGCCGCTATCCGCAAAACAATGACCTCGTAAAATGGCTGACGGCCATCCCCAACCACTACCTGCACTTTGGCGATGTTGATTTTGCAGGCATCAGTATTTATCAAAACGAGTATAAGAAACACCTGGGCGAAAAGGCAACATTCTTTCTACCGAAAAATACCGAACTGTTGCTGCAAAAATTCGGTAACAGAGATTTATTCAACAGGCAATATAACGCTGTAAAGGACTACACGTTGTACAATGAAAAAAATGTACAAGAGGCTTTGCTACTGATGTTGAAATATAAAAAAGCATTGGAACAGGAGGTGTTTATAAATGGGGCATAATCGGTTTTGCTTTTATTTATTGCCGATAAAAGCCTGGTATAATCATATTTGCGATAAGCACTTCTGCAGATTGCATTTTTATCATTTACCCTTTGTTATAATGCAGCTGTATTAATAAACCGGAATATCCGTAAACGTTCCTCTCATTTCTCCGGCAAAGCCATCCGTAAATGTTTGCTGCTCGGCATCGCCGATTTTTACCGGCTTAAGTCCTTCAATGGCAATGCCCATTACAAAATAGCCACTTGCTTTTCCATCAGCAATTTTTTCAATTACCAGCTTGCAATTTTCTGATAGAGCAGGCAGATGTCTTGCAAGGGCCGCATCTACAAACTTCGACATATGCCCTTCGGTGATATAAGGAGTGAAGGCTTTGATGTATGGCTTTTGAGCGCTGCCATAATACAGTACTGCTTCAGTTTTTGTAACGGTAGGATATTTTTTGGTGCCGTACATAGGTTTCTTTTGATTGAACTCATCAAAATAGTAACTGTCCGTTTTTAGATTTTCGCCCAGAGGTTTAAAATGAATTTTTAAAAAGTTTTCCTTGCTGTTGCCCTCTTCTTTTGTTGCCACTAATGCATAACCATTATCTTCTTTTATTATTTGTGCAAAAGGCAAACTAACGCTGAGTATTTTACTTTGTAATCGCAGGCCGTTTGTGCTTGTTGTGCTGCTGTTTGCAGTTTTGCCAGCCTGTGTTTTTGTTGGCTGTTTAACTGCATTAATTGTAGCAGTGGTCGCCCCCGCCTGCTGCTGGTATTTATCGGCTACTGCATTAAAAATAAATTCCACCCGCCGGTTTTGGGCTTTGCCTTCGGAAGAGTTGTTTGCTGCAACAGGTTGTGTTTCTCCACGTCCTTCCGTGTTTAAATTACTTTCATCAATGCCATATTCTTTCATTAAGATGTTCTTCACTGTTTCGGCCCGTTGTTGCGATAATTTCAGGTTAGATGCATCATCACCATCGCTATCTGTATGACCTATTATTTTCACCGGGTAAGTAGCATCTTTTATAACTTTACTCACTTCCAATAAAGCGCCCATGCTTTCCGGTTTCAGGTTGGCGGTACCGGTATAAAATAACAGGTTGCTGATTATTTTTCCCTGTGCAAATTCAGCCCTGGTGTCTGGCACTTCTTTAGCAATGCGGATGTTGCTGAGGAAATAATCTGTCTGATCATTTACATGAAAAGCGAATGCCAGTTGATTGGGCAAATGAGCTTCATCCACGGCATTCATATCATATAGCTTGCGGGTGTTCCACCACATGCGAAAACGCTTGCCCTGCACACACATGCTTATGTGTACTGGTATCGTATTGCTGTAAGGCAAGTTGTCGGAAAATACCTCCGATAATTTTGTGCCGGAAGAACTTGTATTTTCATCCCTGTACAAACCAGTGCGACAGGCCGTGCCGCCATTGCCTGTTTTGTTCCAGAAAGAAATACAGTGGGCACCATTCAGGTTAAGATTTTTTTCATCTGTTACTATGTTGCTTCCTGTATTCAGTAACATCATCCAGTAATCATGCGACTGGCCATTATCTACCAACAACAAATCAAACTCAACTGTAAAATTGTTGCCCCAGCTTTGCACTTTGTTACGTGTTAATTGCACCGATCCACGAGCATTCATTTTTAACCAGTTGCCTTCCAGTCCATCCAGTGTTACCAGTTCGGCCATGCTGCTGGTTAGCCAGGCGTTGGGCGTTTCGCCAATATTATCCTGGGCAAAATTATCGAAGTACACAATTTTTTTCCCGGGCACAAAATCAAATTTGCTATACACTTTTAAATTGGATGAACCACCGAAAGTGTTGGCCTCCGCAGGCTTATCACTTGCTGTAGACGCAGCTGGGACCGCAGCATTGCCAGTACTGTCAGCCTGTTTATTTTCGGTTGGGCTGCTAATGGTTTTGTTGATAGCTTGTTCTGCTTTTTGCTTTAATTTTTTTAAAAATTGGGCCTGTGTTTGAAAAGTTGTAATTGTTACAAATAACGTAATTAAGATTTTCATTGCTTGATGTTTTGTTACGTAAATATGATGAGTTGGCTATTACATTCCGATCTCGTAAAATCAGGATATTTTGGAGTGCTGTGATTTCATATGCTGATCTTTCGCTCTTATTTTATGTTATTTTATTTGTTGCCTTCCCACCTGCCGCTAATACAAAACTGAATTTCATTTTAGGCCAAAGTGCGGCGGCTGAAATTCATACAAAGCCTTTGTGCGGTTGGGTTTTGGTAAATACCGGTTGGACTAACTATAAAATCCAATCGGTATAACCAGTACTGGGTCCTTTTAAATGGACGAAATAAAAGCGTTGCTGACAGGTAATTTTTCATGCTACTATTTTTTGATTTGCTTGTTACTTAGTTAAAGAGATGTGCAATAAAATGGCATATAAAAAATAGCAATGACGGAACCAACAGAAAGGTTTTTTATCTGTGCAATTCCCTGCTCTTTTTTTTGGTGCATAATTTGGTTGAGTTCACCAAAAAAATTCTTTTGTTAATTACTAAAATAAACACGTTGAATAATAAAAATTGCCAGTGATTTTTATTAAAAAATTTTACAACCCCACCCTATCAAACGATAAAAAATTCGCTACAACAAACCAATCTCAATTCACCGTTAATTTTATTATCAGTCAATTATTTCGAATATCATATAATAGGGCGTATAATCAAGTGGAGAACCGCCTACATAAATTTCCGGACCGCTAATTTTACGAACGTACATATCAATATAATTTGTACCCGCTGGTGCATCTACTACAACCGAGCCACGGGCAGTGGTAATTTTGTCATTGTCAACATAATCTCTGGAAACCAACACGGTGGAGCCTTGCCGGTTATCAATCACTATTTCAAACACAGCCTGCCCACATGCAAAACAAGCATAGTTATCTACTTCAATTTCGTAATCAATTCTCACTTGTGCCGGCGCCGCCAGGTTGTAGGTATTGGTTAATCCGGGCAAGGCTGTTAAGTTGCTATTTGCAGCACCAATTACCACGCTGCCCGCTGTGCCATAAATCATAACCGGTGTATTAGCATCTGTATTAGTTCCCCAGCTGGCAGGCAGACCCGGCCCGTTTGATTGCAATAGATTACCAGTATTGCCCCTGTTGCCCATAATAGCAAGGGCCCCGGTTGGCTTAATAGCAAAACGCTCATTGAATCCATTACTGTATTGGTCGTAACCAATGGCAACATCTGCATTTGGATTGTCTGAATAAAGTGCTAAAAAGGAGTAATTATATCCAACAGGGTTAAGCACAGCAAAGCCAACATCACCTGTTGTACCGGGGTATAATGAAATCTTTTGCCCGTAAGCTTTTGAGAAATTAAAAGCGCTGGTGTTGAGTGGAGAATCGTCATAATAACTCATATTGCCTGTATTGGTATTCATTTGTAAAACAGGGAAATTTTTTCCCAAAAATGATGTTCCAAAACCAAAGACATTATTGCCTGCCATTCCTGCAAAATTTTCATTGCTATTACTCATAAAGTTTAAAGCAGGTGGTGTTTGCGGATCCTTTTGTTTTAACCAGGCACTACCCGATACATCGAGGTAAAATTGCGGATCACTTACACCTATCCCTAAAAATCCATTTGCTTTAAAGCGAAATTTTTCATTGAAGACAGTGCTATTGCCATAGCCAAAAACAATATCATCGTCTTTGGTATAGGTATGTATTTTAAGATCACCATTTAGCACACCAATACCATAGTTACTCATTTGTTCATTGCCATCATCCCAAAAGGAAATTTTTTGACCGCTTTTGTTAGAAAAACTTAGTGGAAACCGGGGATTTGTTTTATTGATACCCACATTTTGTGCAATCATTTTTGCAGAAAAAACAGCTACCATGCCGCACAATGCAATACCTTTTTTCATGTGTTATATTTTTAATCTACTATTTCAAATGTCATAAAACTTGGGCGGGTAGCCTGGTCAGGCGAACCTACCAAAATACCGGGGCCACTCAATCTTCTAAAATAAATACTAATATTATTTAACCCGGCTGGTGCATCCAGCAATATTTTGCCCTGGTGAAATTTTCGCTGGTTATTATCCAGCTGGTCCCTGAATTTCATCAATGGACTGCCGGTAGAAGGGTCGGTATCATCTACAATAATTTCAAATACGGTAGTGCCACAACCAAAGCAGGATGGAGTTTCCAGCTCTACCTGGTAATCTACCATAACTTTTTCGGGTTGGCTGATATTGTATTGTTTGGTTAAGCCAGGTATCCAAGTGGTGGTAGTATTAGTATTGCCAATATTAATTCGGTTTGTTGTAGAAATTCTTTCTGCTATATATCTATTGCCATCTACCCAGGTTGTCGCTGCCGACGGCCCATTGGAAACCAAAAATTGGCCGCTTGAACCTGCATTTCCCGAAACTGCCAATGCCCCGGAAGGTTTAATACTAAATTTTTCTGAAAAACTGTTTTGGGTGGATAAACCAATGGCAACATCTGCATTGGGATTATCAGCAAAAATCTGCAGCCGGTTACCCGCCACGCCAAACCCTACATCACCTGTAGAGCCGGGGTACAGGGAGATTTTTTTTCCTAAACTTGGCGGAAATGCCATGGGTACAGTAGAGGCGGCATTATCATAGCCAATGGCTAACCCACCGCCATACGTATTAAAAAGTAAACCAAAGCCAACATACGGGCTATAAAAGCCCATCCTATTATCATCACGCATGCCAATAAAAGCGGCCAAAGAAGTATTCGTGGAATTATTCATAAAGTATCCGCTGGTGTAAGGCCCTCCTTCATTTTCTATTTTTAATACGCCACTTACTTCCAGTGGAAAAAGAGGATTGCTAATACCGGCACCCATCGAACCGTTGCCTTTAAACCGGAAGTTTTCTGTAAAAGCAGTGCTCTTGCCATAACCCAGAACGATTGCATCCGACTGGCTGAAAGTATTAAATTGTAATAAGCCACTTTGAATGCCGATGCCGTAATTATCTCCACTAGCCGACCCATCATCCCAAAAGGAAATTTTTTGACCCGTGGTAGCACTAAAGCTCAGCGGAAAACGAGGGCTTGTATTGCCGATACCTACGTTTTGTTGCGCTGTGCTATTACAAACCATCATCAGTAAAAGCAGGCCTATTGTTATTTTTTGCATAATGCAGGTTTAAAAAGAATCATTAATTCAGCTTTTCGTATATCATATAATTTGGGCTGGCGTTGGCATCCGTACTACCGGCTCGTATTTGAGGGCCCTTTATTAATTGAATGTGAACATAAATAGCGTTGGCGGGGGATGGGTTGGTTGCCGATACTATCTTCCTGGCTTTAATGAATTTTCGTTCGCCATTTTTTATGTAATAATGGTAATAGCTATCACCGGAATAACTGTTATCTAGAATAGATACAGAAATTTCGGATGGAGGGCATGAAAAACAGGTTACACTTTCTACCTCAACCCCAATATCAACCATGTACGAGCCGCTGGGTAAATTGATCATGTTATTGCCTGTATTAGCTACCACCAATCCGGGAATTCTATAATCCGTTTTATCGTTGGCATCAATAGTGATGGTTTCTGTGTTGATTAATTTAATAGGGCTGTTTCGCTTTTTGGCACCCCAGCCTGCGGCGTTTGATGGGCCATTGGATGTTAAAAACTGGCCTGCTGTGCCTGCGTTATTCATTAATAATAATGCGCCATTGGCTGCAACCGCAAATCTTTCCAAAAAGCCACGGGTTCCATTATCAATTGAACTATTTTGTTGGTACCCAAAAGCAACCCTGCCATTGGGGTCATCTGTATATATTTGAAGCCTGTTACCATCAACGCCAAAACCTGCACCCATGCTTCCGTCTGCAGCAGGCCTCAATGATATTTTTGGCCCTAAAGATGGTTCAAAAGATAGGGGAACTTTTGGCGTGCCATATTTTATTCCCACATTACCGGTATAGGTGTTCATCGATATTCCATAACCATTGTAAGTACTTGTGTAAGCCGTTAAACCAATAGTAGAATCATTTTGTAAACCTAAAACTGCCTGAATGGCGCTATTTAATGAATCAGAAAAAAGAACAACTGCTCCCCCTCCCCCGGCATTTCTTAAACGAATTCTACCTTTTACATCAATGGTTCTGTCTGGGTTTGCAACGCCAATACCTAAATTGCCATTGCCTTTAAAACGAAATCTTTCAGTTAAATTATCGGTGCTTCCAAAGCCAAATACAATATCATGATTTACACTATCGGAATGAATTTGTAATAGGCCGGATTGAACACCGATTCCGAAATTATTAAACCCTGCATTGCCATCATCTGAAAGCGAAATTTTTTCGCCAAGCGCTGATGAAAAATTTAACGGAAAGCGGGGTTTCTTGGTGCCAATACCTACATTTTGTGCCATTACAAAATAGCAGGAGGCAAGGCTTATGAAAAAGAAAACAATTTTTTTCATTTGTACTATTTTAATAACAGCTAAAAGTAACGATACATTTTTTAACACAGTATCCCCCTTTTGTCTGGGTGGCGCTGGTTTTTTGGTTCGCTTGCAACCGAAGAAAACAAGAAAAAAAGCAAAGGAGTTTCGAAGAAAATTCGAAGAAAACATGCGTGTGTTATACCGATTGGATTTTATAGTGAGTCAAACCGGTATTTACCAAAACCCAACCGCACAAAGGCTTTGTATGAATTTCATTTTAG
>JANYCA010000169.1 GCA_025360525.1 Chitinophagaceae bacterium
GAAACGAGCTGATAGCATCAGTTTGTCGCCAGTTGAGATGGTGGCTGTTTTTGGTTTAAAAACTAAAAATAATAAGTATCGATAGATAAACTGACAAGCTTTGTATCTAAAAAGGTTATGTTGGCTTTTTTGCAGCCATACTGCGTAGCTAATTTGAAATGCACCCTAAAATTAAATTTTTGGCAATGTGAAAAAAGCAAATATTGATTCATCTCTCTCAACCTCTTTATTTTAACCGTCACCAGGTTCCGCATCTAACGTAAACAAGTTTATTTGCTGTCATAAAGGGTTTGCAGTACAAAGGCTCGTAATTATTTTTTCACGGTAGTAATTTTTAACATGGGTGCTATCGTCCTTGCCACAAAGCAGGTTTTGCAATACGTTGAAAACTGAAAATCGACTTACATCAATCCTTACATTTGCAGTTGTTTAAGTTTTCAGGTAAAATTTAGTTAGACAATAATGATTTTAAGCCTCAAATTTGCAACAATCAAATAGTAAGAGTTTTCAAAATTAAAAGATAAAACCCTTTCGGCATTATACTTGCCACAATACATATCTGCCTGAAATACAACAAAATAAACGGCAATATTGACATTTTGACTAATTATTAAACAAACTATGAGTAATCAATTTTTTATACAGGGTACCGAAGATGAAATGGAGTTTATGCCGATCATTCCTTTAAATGAAGATGATATTGAAGACAATGATACACAGGTGATACCAGACGAAATACCATTATTACCTTTACGAAATACCGTGTTATTTCCAGGGGTGGTTTTGCCCATCACCGTAGGCAGGGATAAGAGCCTAAAAGCCGTAAGTGATGCCTATAAGGCTGACAAATTGATAGGAGTAATAGCGCAAAAAGACAGTAGTGTGGAGGAGCCCACCGTTAGCGATCTGGAAGAAATTGGCACAGTAGCTAAAATTGCCAAAATGATTAAAATGCCGGATGGTGGCACAACGATAATTATTCAGGGCAAAAAGAGATTTAAAGTAGAGCAAATAACTTCTGAAGACCCCTATTTTAAAGCAAAAATTAAGGTGTTAGGTGAAGAAATACTAAAGGGCGACAGTGATTTTGATGCCATGGTTGGGAGCATCAAAGATCTTGCAGCACAAATTATTGCCATATCTCCCAATCTTCCCAGCGAAGCAGCTATCATATTAAAGAATATCGAAAACCCTGCGTTTCTGATTCATTTTGTAAGCAGCAACCTAAACAGCGACATCAAGCAAAAACAACAACTGCTGGTTACAAACCACATAAAGGCAAGGGCCGAATTATTGATGAACCTTATGCAGACTGAACTGCAGTATACGGAACTTAAAAATAAGGTTACCAATAAAACCCGTGCGGAACTGGATAAACAGCAGAAAGAATATTTTTTGCAACAGCAAATGAAAGCCATCAAGGAAGAACTGGGTGGCGATAATGTAGCTGAAGTAAAGGAAATGCAGAAAAAGGCTGAATTAAAAAAATGGCCAGCTGCTGCAAAGGAAATGTTTAAAAAGGGTTGTGAAAAGCTGGAAAGAATGCACCCCAGCACGCCGGATTATTCGGTGGTTTACAATCACCTTGATCTGATGCTTGACCTCCCCTGGCAGGATTATACAGCAGATTCTTACGACCTTAAAAAAGCCAAAAAAATACTGGACCACGACCATTATGGCATGCATAAAATAAAAGAAAGGATTTTAGAATATTTAGCCGTTTTAAAATTAAAAGGCGATATGAAAAGCCCGATCCTTTGTTTTATAGGCCCTCCTGGTATTGGCAAAACAAGCCTGGGCAAAAGCATCGCCCACGCCATCGACCGCAAGTATGTAAGGGTAAGCCTGGGTGGATTGCATGATGAAAGCGAGATACGTGGCCACCGTAAAACCTATATTGGCGCTATGCCGGGCAGGATTATACAAAGTATCCGCAAAATTAAAAGCAGCAACCCGGTAATGATACTGGATGAGATTGATAAGATTGGCAATACAGCCCACGGCGACCCGTCCTCTGCACTACTTGAGGTGTTGGATCCCGAGCAAAATGGCACTTTTTACGATAATTATCTTGAACTGGAATACGATTTAAGCAAAGTGCTTTTTATTGCAACCGCCAATAACATAAACAATATTCAACCGGCTTTAAGAGACAGGTTGGAAATAATTGATTTAAGCGGATATGCTGTAGAAGAAAAAATAGAAATCGCCAAACGTCACCTATTGCCCAAACAACAGGAAGCACATGGTTTAAAAAATGTTACAATAAAAGTGGGCGATCCTGTGCTGGAAAAAATTATTGAAGATTATACAAGGGAAAGTGGAGTAAGGGACTTAGACAGGCAATTGGCCAGCGTAATGCGTAATCTTGCCAAACAGTATGCTACAAAAGATAAACTTAAACCTACGCTCACCAAAATAGACGTAGATAGAATTCTGGGCCGGGCTAAGTATAGCAACGACATGTATAAGGTAGCAAACATGCCCGGCGTAGCAGTTGGGCTTGCCTGGACCTATGTAGGCGGTGATATTTTGTTTATAGAAACCAGCCTTAGTGATGGCAAAGGCGAAATGAAAATGACCGGTAACCTTGGTAATGTAATGAAAGAAAGTGCGTCCACCGCTTATACCTGGCTGCAGGTAAATGCCAAAAAGCTAAACATCGATCCGGAATTATTCAATAAAAAAAATATCCATATACATGTTCCGGAGGGTGCTGTACCAAAGGATGGACCTAGTGCCGGCATTACCATGATGACGGCTTTGGCGAGTGCTTTTACAGGCAGAAGAATAAAACCATATCTTGCCATGACGGGTGAAATAACCTTGCGTGGGCAAGTATTACCGGTAGGTGGAATTAAAGAAAAGGTACTGGCTGCAAAGCGTGCCGGGCTAAAAGAAATAGTCATGTGCTGGCAAAATGAAAAAGATGTGGAAGAAATAAACCCCTTGTTTATAAAGGGTACCAAATTTCATTATGTAAAAACAATGCAGCAGGTATTGGAAATTGCATTAACCTAGTAAAACAACCATTAAATTTCATTAGCAAAATTTTTTGAAATAAAAAGCAACCTTTTTACAACCAAATTACGTTGATATTGTTATATGCTCATCAACATGATTCGTGTTGGTTGTTTTAAGGGTTAAAGAAATTCCCTCCGATTCCTCGGAGGGAATATTTTTTTTAGGACTACCATCATTTTATTTGCTCACCTAAAAGTATTTGCAGCGCTGTCGAAAAATAATCATTGGAATTTACTGATCTATTTTTTAGTGTAAAAATGTTACAGGCAGGTTTGATAAGTGCAGGTTCAACAATATTTTTTCGGAAGAAAAACAAATTCTTGTATTACTGTTATTTAAACAGAACCAACTCTTTTTCCTTGTTTTACCAACAAGTAGGTAATTAAAATCGCACCGATTACATCAACCGAATAATGCACATGCTGCACCAACACCATTACACCGATACAAATGGCTGCTGAAAACGCAATGATTTTATCAGATTTTTTAGGCAAACACAAGGCCAGCAATAACATATTGGATGTATGACCAGAGAAAAAAAGGTCTTTCGTAATAAATAAACCTCTTCCCCCATAGGTGATGCTGGTTAAAGGATCTTGTAAACGGATAAGATTTACAGGAGGCTCAAGATGCACAAAATAGATAGCCAACATTCTTGCAAAACAAAGGAAAATCAAAGAATATAATATTTTAAGAAATATTGCTGGTTGATAAATACAACGGTAAATGCCGAGAATAGTTGTAGACCACATAATAACAAAAATTGGAACAGACATGTCTCTTGGAACGAGGAACTCCAGCAACCAGTCGTGCAGGATAATGCCATTTTGCCGCTCTTCGATATAAGAAAAGAAATAGGGAAATAATATTAATATCGCCGACTGAATTATTATGCCGATGATTAATTTTTTACGAAAATCAGCATGCTCCATCGCACCACTCCAACTTATTATGTTGGCATTTGAGTATTGTATTTGTTCCTGCACGGCGCAAAATTATATTGCAATCACCAATTAAATTTCTTTTAATGGATTTTTAAGGAAATTATAATAAAATGCCACCGATTTAAGGGGTAAGGAAAGAAGCGATAAAATTCAACCCGTAATTCAATTGAATACTTGCAACTCAAGGATACAATACAACAGACAATACAAATAGAATTCTACCATCGGCCATAGCATCATCCGCATTTATAACAGCCGAGCTCCAGTAGGCGTCATCTTTACAATTCATGCAGCCTAAAATGACGTTCTCTTTTTTGAAATCAATTTTGCCGTTTATCTCCTCCAAAATTAAACCTGGATTAGTGGCACCACCGCCATAAAAATTAAAATTATTTTCATTTATTTTTCTGAGCTCATAAATAGACATGCCTGCGTGCACGCCACTTTTCAACGTCCAGTTATTCTCAGCAACGTACCTTTCGTAATCAATCTGGCTTTTTAATTTCTGCTGCCCGCCAAACAGTAAGTTAGAAATGCTGCGTTTGTTAAATTCATCTGCCCAAATAAAAATTACCTGCCTGTTAGTGTTAATGAATAGTACCGAACAATTCGCTAATTCGTTACCCGAAAAATAATAAATATCTTTTTTTACATTTTCCTCGCCAAAATAATAAACCAGGTACTCGTGTGATGAAAATTGCAACAGGTCTTCGCCAAAATTAATTTCCTCGGCCGAAGGAAAGTCCTTCTTGCTGTACATAATGGAATAGAGCATTAGGTTATCTTCCGAAGTTACAAAGGCAGTGGCCGTGAATTCGTTGTGCTGGTAGATGTGTGAATCTGTTCCTGCCACTATTGGCGCTTCATTTTTGGAATAAGTGTAAAAACCTGTTTTTTTTAAATCAGCCAACATGTGCCTGTAATCCGCAAAAAGCGTGGTTTGGTACGTGATTGAGGTTACGCCTTTGTATTTTGTGGTAAGTACAAAATGCCTGTTAGAATCCGATTGAAGGGTATTATTATTTCCAGGCTGCTGTCTGCCCTCATAAATTTTGATAGTGGTTTCCGTTCGCAGATTGGTTCCCGACCGATGATACTCATTATTTTTTAGTTCAAGCTCCAGTTTTTTCTCAGAAAGCGATAACCATTTCAGCAAATTACCAGTAGAAAGTTGCTGAGAAACTGAGGTAATAGCGATCAAAATAAAAAAAGGGATAATAAAAAATATTTTCATAGCAGTAATGCCCTGGGTTGTTTGCACTTCATTTTGGTTAGGGGGTAAGTTGTTTGGTGATTATATGTTTATTGGTAAACCACGTTAAACTTAATTAATATTTCTCAGTCCACAATAATTCCTTGGAGGGGCGGTATTAATGTAACCGTTGTAACCATTTTAATTTAAAAAATGGGCGGCAGTATCTATACATAGATATGTTTGGAGGGGTGGATAAAAATGTTATATTAACGCCTGCACCAATCTAAAAAAAGCTTCATTCCCTTCAAACTGGCATCATTCAGTTCGTACTGGATATTTTGGGTGTAATAGCGATACAGATCAAATAACTCGTATGGGTTTGCTAATACAACTTCCTGCAGGTGTTGCAAACCAAATTGATTGGCCTTATTAAAGGCAGTTAAAAATTGTTCGTCTATCAGTTTGTTACTTACCCATGCTGCAAAAACAAAGGGAAGGCCTGTGTGCAATTTCCACGCTTCTCCCAAATCAAATATAAAGGAACTGATAGCCCTTTGTTCAAAGGCTCTGTCACCAATTACAACTGCTGCCGTTGTGCCACTGATGTGATGCAAAAAATCATCGGCAGCATTTTTAAAAATAACCTCCTTTTTCCAATAGTTCTTAAATAAATACTGCACCAATTCTACCGAAGTACGACTTTGATAATCCAGCAAAATAATTTCTATTTGCTCCAACGGTACCTCGCTAAAAAGGCATACACTCGCCACTGCTCCATCCGCCGCAATACCATAATCAGAAACAATAGAATAGTTATTCATCTGTGGAAGAATTGCCACCGGTACCAGCCCTATATCGATTGTTCCATTTAAAAGCGCAGTAGCAATATTTCCCGGATGATCGATCATTATCTCAACCTCGTCTTTCATCATCCCTTTTTCAAAACCAAACAATAATGGTTTGGTATTTAGGTAACTCACAGCGCCCACTTTTACTTTTTGTCCATCCTTTTTATCAAATCCGGTTCCGTTTACTTTTAATTCCTCCATATTGGCAAAGATAAAGGTGAATTTCTTGAAGCCGGTGATGCTGTGTATTTCAAATGGCAGCCTGGTATTAATTTTTGGAAATGTATTAATCAATTGCTCTTGAAGCGTTGATCAATAAAAAAATAAAAAATCTTATCGCTGAAAAGTAAACCCTAATTCTTTTTACAACAGCAGGGTATTATCTTTGTCCATACTCAAATTTATTATGCCACTAACTACGCTCACCGCTATAAGTCCAATTGACGGACGATACAGAGGCCAACTCAATCATTTAGAAGTATATTTCAGTGAATTTGCGCTGATAAAATACCGGGTAATGGTAGAAGTGGACTATTTTTTATTTCTGGGAGAAAAAAAGTTTATTCAAATACCGGCCAGCGTAAAAAAGTCACTACTGTCTGCCGTAATTAACTTTTCGTTGGAGGATGCCCAACAAATAAAAGACACAGAAAAAATCACCAACCACGATGTAAAAGCGGTGGAATACTTTTTAAAATCGGTGCTGGAGAAATGCAATGGCGGGGATTTAAAAGAATGGGTACATTTTGGCCTTACTTCCCAGGACATTAATAACACAGCCATACCGCTAAGCTGGAAACATGCTGTTGAATTTGAATACCTGCCCGCTATTTTAAATTTGCAGGCTTCTATCGGAAAACTCGCCATCTTATATAAGGATGTTGCCTTATTGGCACGTACCCACGGTCAGCCGGCATCTCCTACCCGGCTGGGCAAAGAACTGATGGTGTTTGCAGAAAGGTTAGAAAACCAAGTGCAGTTATTTAGCTATATACCTTTTACCGCCAAATTTGGTGGAGCAACGGGTAATTTTAATGCCCACCATGTTGCTTATCCTAAATACAATTGGAGAAAATTTGCCAATGATTTGCTCGAAAATAAATGGGGATTGCAAAGACAGCAGTACACAACGCAGATAGAACATTACGATACACTGGCTGCACATTTTGATGCAATAAAAAGAATCAATACCATCCTGTTAGATTTTTGCCGGGATATGTGGGCCTATATCAGCATCGATTATTTTAAACAAAAAACAAAGAAGGGCGAAATAGGCAGCAGCGCCATGCCTCACAAAGTAAACCCGATAGATTTTGAAAATGCAGAAGGTAACCTGGGAATTGCCAATGCATTGTTTGAGCACTTCTCCGCCAAACTGCCCATTTCAAGATTGCAAAGAGATCTTACAGATTCAACCGTGTTAAGAAATATTGGTGTTCCGTTTGCCCATACCATACTTGCGGTAAAATCAATTGAAAAAGGATTGCAGAAACTGGTGTTAAATGAAAATAAAATAAAACAAGATCTCGACAGCAATTGGGCAGTGGTGGCAGAAGCCATTCAAACAATTTTACGCAGGGAAAACTATCCGCAACCGTACGAAGCTTTGAAAGATTTAACACGTGGAAAAGGGGTAATTGATAAGGCAACCATCCATGCTTTTATAAATGAACTAAAAATACCCGCTGCTGTAAAAAAAGAATTGAAGGCTATTTCGCCACACAATTACATTGGGATGGCTTAGTGATAGTTTAGTTGAATTTATCCAATATCAAGCTTGTAAAACCGCATCTATTGCTTACATTATTTCGGATGAAAAACCCTTTGCTGACTGCCTTTTTTATTGTGTGCTATTGCATGCTTTGCGAAACAGGTTTTGGGCAAATTTGCAGCGGCACCATTAATACTGTTTGGAAAGATGATTTTGGCAGCGGCACTGCACAAATATCCACACAGTTGTACCCTGGCATTACCAATGGCTACACAAATCAAAATAATGGAGTGGAGCCAGGCAACTATACGATCGTCAACAGGTTCGACTTCTTTAGTTCCTGGCATGTGATACCACAAGACCATACGCCAACCGACAGTAATGGCTATTTTTTGGTTATTGATGGCAATAATGATGTACCCATTTTTTATGATGTACTGGTTTACAATATTTGCCCGTTTACCCAATATTCTTTTTCAACTGCAGCAATGAATGTTGACAAGCCGGAATTTCCATCAGACCAAACTTTTACTTTTATTATTTCAGACACACTGGGCAATCAATTAGCAACCTGGTCTTCTCCTGCTTTACCGGCTTTGGACAGCCCTGTATGGAAGCCGATGGGATTTAGTTTTTCCAGTGGCAATAATACCAAACTACGGTTGCAGGTTCAATTTAACCAAACAGGTTTTAATGATTTTGCTTTTGATGATTTTCAATTCAGTGTTTGCGGACCCTTACTCGATATCAACACACCCGTAACCGGAAATACCTGTACCGACAGCATCCCTTTATTTTCAGTATTGGGTAGTGGTTATGCCAATCCTGTTTATCTTTGGAAAAAGAAAAATGCTTTAGGTATTTTTGAAACTATCCCGGGCGCAAATGCTGTAAATTATGTTGATCGATTGCCTGGTGATTCAAATTTTTACAGCTTGTTGGTTGGGGATGGTTCCCTCTCTTGCCCCATTATTGCCAGCAAGCAGGTTAATTTATCTGCCATAAAAAAAACGACTGTATTTAAAACTATCTGCCGGGGATTAGTAATTGAAGGATATGACAAAACCGGTATTTATATCGACACTTTAAAAACCGTTAGCGGCTGCGATAGCATACGAACGCTGAACCTTAGCGTTGTAAGTTGTACCGATGGCATTATCAATAATTACACCCCCGTTTACAGCATAAACCCTTGCAACAACACCCTTACCTCGGGAGATAATATTGACTTTAATCCCGGCGATACTGTGTTGTTAATACAAATGAAAGGGGCAACGATCGACTCGAATAACAACGAGGGATTTGGTTACATCTATGGCTATAATAATGCTGGCAATTTTGAATTCAATATCATAAAAAGTAAATCGACCAATGTAATTGAATTCAAAAATAAATTGCTGTACCAATACAATCCATTGTTAGGTAGGGTACAATTGATAAGAGTGCCCTACTTTGAATCTTTTATTTCTACAGATACGTTGACCTGTGCCCCATGGGATGGAACAAAGGGTGGAGTTCTGGTTATAAATGTTGCCAATACCCTAACCTTAAATGCCCCGATAGACGTTAGCAGAAAAGGTTTTAGAGGTGGCGACATCGGCACTGGCTTTGGCTGTAACAATGCTGTATGGGCAGCCCCCAGTGGCATTGGCGGCACTAAAGGAGAAGGCATTGCTGATTATTTTACGGGAAGCGAAGCCGGTGGCGCAAGATTGGCCAATGGCGGTGGCGGCGCTTTTAGCGCCAACTCGGGTGCTGGTGGTGGTGGCAACTTTGGAGTGGGCGGTTTGGGAGGTATTGAGTATAATGGTTGTAATACCAACCTGCAAAGTATTGGTGGTGAAAATCTTGATTACAGCAATGTCAATAAAATATATTTAGGCGGCGCCGGTGGTGGCGGCCAGCAGGATAATGGCTTATTGGTTTTGCCCGGAGGTAACGGTGGCGGTATCGTAATTATAAAAGCGCCCACCATTAACGGTAACAATCAAAAAATAAGTGCCAATGGGGAAAACATCACAACAGTGATAAGAGATGAAGGCGGCACGGGCGGCGGGGCGGGCGGAAGTATTTTACTAATTACAGACAATTACCTGAGCCAGTTAAATATTGAAGCGAAGGGTGGTTCAGGCAGTTCTAATTTCAATCAAAAATATCCTACCCGCTGCCATGGTCCTGGTGGCGGCGGTGGCGGTGGTTTTGCAGGCAGCAGTACGCCCCTGCCAGCACAGGTAAATTATTCTTTGCAGGGTGGTACTGCAGGCATCATATTAAACCCATCCAGTAGTTGCTACAACACAACCCACGGAGCTACCGAAGGTGGTGCAGGTGCTGCAAAATTTGGGTTTACGTTTCCTTTTAGCGAAGCTCCTTTTGTTAAAAATATAGATGCTGTTATTATAAAAGATAGCCTGATAAACTGCAATACTTTTAAATTTGATGGCGATGCAATAGTAAACACAAGTGCCATACAAAACTGGCAATGGACATTTGATGATGGCAGTAATGCAAACACTCAAATAACAACACATACCTACAGCGACACAGGTAAGTACACAGTTAAACTGGTAGTAACAGATATCAACAGTTGTGCAGACAGCGTTAGTAAAATCATCCGCAGCAGCGGTGTTAACTACGATTTTACCTTTAACCAGGACATCTGCAACCCCTTGCAGGTTACCTTCAAAATCAATAATGCCGCTTTGTCCGGGCCTTCCTGGAGTATGGGAGATGGCACGATTATCAACAACAATGCTTCACCAATTTATCAGTATGCCGATACCGGCACCTACCTTATAAAATTAGCCATACAAAACAGCAGTTGCATTGATACCATTCGTAAAAAAATATCCATCAATTTTAGCAACCATAATATTATTTTAACGCCAGATACTACCATTTGCAAAGGCTTTGAAAAATTACTGCGGAGCAATATTGACTCAACAGTTGATTTTTGCTGGAGTCCGGCCAGTTTTCTAAACAATAATACTTTTGCCAATCCAACTACAAATACTACGGTGCCTATAACCTATCGGTTAACAGGTATCGTAACGGAAAATAACCTGGTAGTAAATGGAAACTTCTCTTCAGGAAATAGTTCCTTCTCATCAGGCTATACAATTAGCAATACATCACCTGCAATTGAAAGCGATGGGCAATATGCAATAGCTGCAACAGCTTTTAACGCTGTACCTGCTGCTTTAAATTGTACCGATCATACCGATGGTGCCGGCAATATGTTATTAGTAAGAAGCAACAATGAACCCAACATCCCAGTTTGGCAACAAACAATACCGGTAGAGCCCAATACCAATTATGTGTTAAGTACGTGGATACAATCTTTACAATCACCCAACAATACCCAATTACAATTTGCAATTAACGGAATAGCCATGGGTGATACTATTTCTACAGCAGCAGCCACCTGCCAATGGAAAAAACATTGGATAATTTGGAACAGTGGAAACAATACAATTGCAACAATTGCCATTGTAAATAAAAATAAACTTACCGGCGGTGATTATTATGCGCTGGATGACATTGCATTTTCAAAATATTTTATACGGAAAGACAGCGTGTTTATCAATGTGCAACAAGTAGCTGTTACTGCCAATACTGACAGCAGTATTTGCCGTGGCGAAAAAATACAACTACTGGCAACAGGTGCTGCTACCTATGAATGGCAGCCGGCAAATAGCCTAAGCGATAGCAGTATTGCCAACCCGTTGGCATCGCCGGTTAACAAAACAAACTATATTGTAAAAGGCACCAGCACGGCGGGATGCACCGCTTATGATACAGTTGCCATTTCAATTAAGCAATCGCCTGTTGTGGTGAAATCCAACGATTCTATCATTTGCAAAAACAGCAGCATACAACTAAATGTTAGTGGCGGCACCAGCTACAGTTGGGTACCGGCTGTTACGTTAAGCAGTAACAATATTGCCAATCCAATGGCCACGCCAACCAGCAGTACCACCTATTTTGTTACTACTTCGGATGCTGCCTTAACCTGCACCAGTATAGACTCTATCAAAATATCCATCAGGCCGGTTACAGTATTTACTATTTCTCCCAGTGATTCTGTATGTATCAATTCGACCGTTCAATTAACAACCACCGGAGGAAATAAATTTACCTGGGAGCCAGCTAATTTACTTAACAACCCAACTATTGCCAATCCAATTACTACGGCAGTAACCACCACCATTTTTAAGGTAAATATCAAAGATTCGGTTTGTAATGATTCAGCCTTACTTAGCACCACTATTTACAGCATTGCATTACCAAAACTCACCGTATCCAAATCCAATAATATTGATTGCGTTGATGTACAGGCAAGCCTTGCAGTAACCGGCGCCAATAAATATCTCTGGACAGCGGCCACTAAGCCATTGTATTTAAGTGATAGCAGCATAGCTACGCCAATAGCTTTCCCCTCTATCACAAAAAAATATTTTGTAACCGGGATTGACACATTTACAACCTGCAGCAACAAGGATAGTATTACTGTATTGGTAACTATAGGTGGTAACCCGCTGGTGTTTATACCCAATGCATTTTCGCCCAATGGTGATGGCATAAATGACTGCTTTAAAATAAAGCCGCAAGGGAGGTTGAATTATTTCAAGTTGGCCATTTTTAACCGACTGGGTCAGCGGGTATTTTATACAACAGATGTTAACCAGTGCTGGGATGGCACTTATAACGGACAGCTTCAAAACACCGGCAATTTTGTATATTATCTCACTACAAAAGATGCATGCAGGGAAAATGCAAAGAGTGGAAATTTGCTATTGATCAGGTAAAAAACGGTGTGAATTTGTTTATGGAAAACATTTGTTGAAATTCTCGATAGGGATACGGCAATATTTTATTTCAAAAAAATCTATCCCCCCCTTGCTTATCTTTTTACCTATCAATTAGCAAGGCGCTTTACAATGCTCAATATCCAAATTGTTCAAACCCCCATTTTATTTTGATGGAACTTTTTTATTTTGAATCGTTATACTTTCACCTGGTAGTTTTACGCTGCAGTTAATTATATCATTTGCAAATTCCTGTTCGGGCGTAAACGGTGCAACAGTCATATAACTGCTGGTAAGAAAAATCCTTCTGATTGCAATTATCACAATCATAAAAACTGAATAGGCTACAAAAAAAGGAATAATAATTTCAATCATTTTAAAAGCTAAAAGAACAGCCATAATCAATAATTGAAATCCCAGGCCGTAAATGGAAACCAAACTCATAAACCAGTTTGGAAAATATTTGATAGCGGGGGCTTTCCTATCCATGGCATAAATTGCTCTGTCATAAACACTGTAGCAAATAAAATAAAATGTAAATAAAATATTGACAGCTTTCTGGCTTTCACCTGGGAATGCCATTGGAGTTGTTGTCTCAAAAATTTTGCTCGTAGCATCTGCGCCTATAGAATTATTCCGGATAATAACGTAATAGTAATTGTATATAGTTCCCTGTAACTGCATACATATAAAAGCTAATAAAGTTAACCAGGTGTTTTCATGAGCTACATAACTTACGGCCAGCAAAAATAAAAAATTAAGGATAACATCAAATATAGAATCAAGATACCTTCCGGTGTAAGAGGAGGTATTTTTTGCCCTTGACAATTCACCATCCAGCGCATCAATAATTGATTTTAAAATTAGAAAACAACCTGCAGTAACATAATATTGGTTGAGAATACAATACACCGCAATAAGACCACAAATACCAAAAACCAATGTTATATGAATGGCTGTAATCCTGGTATGCTTCAGGCGTTTTGCTAAACTAATGGCAATGTGTCTTCCATAATCTGACACATCAAAGAATTTTTTATCGGCGGAAAGTTTTGACATAAATAAACAAAGAAGAAATACAAATATTCGATAAAAATCACAACAACGTATTTACTGAATTACCTTATTGCAATCGTTTCTTCTATTATAATTCAAGTGTAAAAATTACTGCAATTTTTTGTCAACATAAAAGTACGAGCTTCTTTTACTGTGCAACCACAGTATTATTTACTTTTTGCTTGAGCTAAGCAGAGGCTGTAAACATAAGCGTTTATAATGGATATTGGTGATACCACCGGAAGTAAATGCTATTGCAGAGATGAATTCTTAAACAGTTCTGAAGTAAACCCTTATTCATGTACGCCCTTCCTTAAATCGTTTATTTTGCTACGACAGGTTTAACAAGACAGCTGCAAAAGGAATTGACACGAGGACTTAATTGAACCAGTCTCTTACTTTTTTACCTTATATTTTTTATTTATTTTAGGATCATTAAAATACTCATCCAATTCTTTAGCACTGGTATTTTCTTCTGCAATGGGTATGTCGATTAATTGAATTTGAGTTTGCTTTAATTCCTCCTTTAACTTCCTGGATTTGTTTAAAATTTCCGGGTCTCTTTCTCCAACCAGCATATTGTCGGCCAACAAATATTCCAATCTTTTTATACTGCTGCGTATTAAAGTAGCTGTATTTTGATCGTAATTATTGAGCGGTGCAGCTGCTTCTTTTACAGGCACCAATGCCACACCCACACTGGGCATTATTTTAGATGCAGCTTGGTTATCGCCTGGCAATGACGACAGTACAGCTCCGCTTAGCACAGTGGATGCAGAAACAAGATCGAAGGTGGTTCGGGAAGATTTGTTTTTCTTTATTTTTTTATCAACCAGCCTAAAACTGCTTTTCAGTTGCACTACATATTTTTCTACATCCGACCTTAATTTTTCAAATTCCAGTAATTGCTGGGGGTAGTTGATACTTTCTCTAACAACAATTAAAATGGCAGCGGTATCAGTATTGTGAAACTTATTGGTTCCGATAAAATAAAGCTCCAGTTGTTTCTCCTTATTCTTATCACCATTTTTTACAAAATCAAAAGGGGCACACCAGGTAAAATCATCATTACATTTATTAACGGGGGTTAAAGATTTAACCGGATAATTACTGAGATAAGTAATTTCTTCTATCGGGAAACTTCCATTATCACATTGCATCTTAAAACTTACGGTGTCGCCTTCGTCAATATAAAGTGTTTTGGTTACAGTAGGCTTTAACCTGGAAGGAATAATTTCTGTATTATAAAAAAGCAACGTAAAACTGGTATCAACCCTGTCCTCTGGGTCATTAAGATTTTGTACCCTTAATACAATTTTATACTCGTAATCATACTTGAGCCTGCCACTGAGAAAATATGATTTTTCCGCTTTAAAAGTCAGCGTACCATTGTCTTTGTTTATTTTAAGGCCAACGGGCGAATTCTTTAAATACCAGTAATATTTCTCTGGTTCTTTGTTTATTTCGTAGTGGTATTTTAAGGTTGAATCCACATGCAGGGTAAAGTATGGATTTAGGTTTTTGATTCGCAAAACTGAATCTGCATGATTAAAAACAATGAATGTATCAGACTTAACCTGAGAAAACGAATTTATATAAAAGAAAAAAACACTAACGAAAGCAACTGCTTTTATTTTTATCATATTGGAAGTTAATATAAGAGTATTAAGTCAAAGTTAACTTATAAAACAATACGTCTTTTTTTAATGAGGTGTATTCACAGAATTTTATCTAATACGGAAACTAAATTTAAATAACCGGTGAGTAGTCGCCAATCCTGTTTAAAACGACATTCAACTCATCCGGCTATCAGGCGATCATCATTACAAAAAGCGATACATAGTAGCATAAAACTTTTTCAATATTTATTTATCATCAGGTTTTCTTACTCGCCTTTTCAAAATTATTTCGTACATATTTTACAAATAATGCACCTAATATTCCATCAGCGGTAATCATATTCACATAACTTTCGCTAATTTCCACGATTAAACTCTTTTATACCAAAATGAACCGCATGAAAAGATTAAAATCGCTGGCATTGATGTTGGCATTTACAACTACCCTTGTACAAATTCGAGCGCAAGCCACCTTTCCTGTAAATGATATTGCCAATCCTAAAAATGGTTGTTATGCATTTATCAATGCTGTAATTGTAAAGGATGCTCAAGCAACATTACAAAATGCAACGTTGGTTATAAGAGAAGGTAAAATTGAAAATGCAGGCAGCAATATCAGCATTCCAAAAGATGCAGTAGTGGTTGATTGCAAAGGAAAATATATTTACCCTTCGTTTATTGATTTGTTCAGTGACTACGGCATTGCAACTCCTCAAAGACAAGTCAGCGATGGCTTTTCTTTTGTTCAACAAATAACCTCCAATACAAAGGGCGCTTATGGATGGAACCAGTCAATTAAAAGCGAAACAGATGGTGCTAAAATTTTTACAGGAGATGATGCCAAAGCAAAGTCGCTTAGAGAAATTGGTTTTGGTGCAGTGCTAACCCATCAAAAAGACGGCATTGCCCGTGGCAGTGGTCCGTTTGTTTCTCTGGCTACACAGCCAGATAATATGGTATTGCTAAAAGAAAAAGCAGCTGCCTTTTATTCCTTCAATAAAGGAACCTCAGCACAAAACTATCCCAGCTCACTGATGGGGATGATTGCCTTGCTACGGCAAACTTATTTAGATGCGCAATGGTATAAAACCACCCCAACAAAAGAAGGCGTAAACCTTTCTTTAAAAAGCTGGTTAGAGAATCAAAGTTTACCGCAAATATTTGATGCTGGTGATAAATGGAATGACATACGTGCGGATAAAATTGGAGATGAATTCGGCATTCAATACATCATCAAAGGCGGCGGCAACGAATACCAGCGCATAAAAGAAATTGCAGCAACCAAAGCATCTTATATATTAACATTGAACTACCCTTTACCGATGGACGTGGATGATCCCAACGATTTACGCATGGTAGGGTTAGATGATTTAAAACATTGGGAAATGGCCCCGGGCAATGCCGCTGCATTTGAAAAAGCAGCCGTTCCTTTTTGTTTGTCTGCGGCAGATTTAACCAGCCCTGCCGATTTTATGCCAAACCTGCGTAAGGCAATTGAATATGGTTTATCTGCTGAAAAAGCTTTGGATGCATTAACCAAAACCCCTGCTACTTTATTGGGCATGTATAATAAAATAGGCAGCCTCGATAATGGAAAGATTGCCAACTTCATCATCACATCCGGACCAGTGTTTGAAGAAAAAACAGTACTGCTGCAAAACTGGACTCAGGGCATTAAATATGCAATAAAAGAAGATGGTTGGTACGATGCTAAAGGTGCTTATAAATTTACAGCCAGCAATGGGAAAACGTTTTCCATCGACCTGAAAGATGCTGCTGTAGCAAGTTTAATAAATAAAGATTCCCTTACCGGTAAATACAGCTTCGATGGTAAACAAGTAAAAATAAGTTATACCGAAGGCAAAGATTCCGCCGCTAAAGAAACCATCCTGAGCGGTATTGCCAATGGCGATACCTGGAACGGTACCGGGCGTGATGCCTTGGGAAATACATTTACATGGTCGGCCACATTTGATCATTTGTTGAAATTAAAAACGGATAGTGCTAAAGCCAAAACACCTGTTACAACAGGAAAAGTGTTCTATCCTTTTTTAGGAATGGGTCTTGAAGAAATGCCTAAAGCAGAAAACATCTTAATAAAGAACGCAACCGTTTGGACAAGTGATGCTGCCGGTAAATTAGAAGCAACCGATGTATTGATAAAAAATGGGAAAATTGCAGGCATTGGCAAAAACCTTACAGATGCATCGGCCAGAAAAATTGATGGCACCGGCAAACATGTAACAGCGGGTATCATTGACGAACATTCTCATATTGCAACTGCTTCGGTAAACGAAGGCGGACAAAGTGTAACATCTGAAGTTCGAATAGGAGATAATATCAATCCGGATGACATCAACATTTACAGGCAGCTAAGCGGCGGCGTTACTACATCCCATATTCTGCATGGATCTGCCAATACCATTGGCGGACAAACACAACTAATAAAATTACGCTGGGGTGCCAATGCCGAGGATTTAAAATTTGCCGGTGCCGATCCTTTCATAAAATTTGCATTGGGAGAAAATGTAAAAGTAGCAAGGCTTTCGCAAGGCAATACCCGTTTCCCGGATACACGAATGGGCGTAGAACAGGTGCTTACGGATGCTTTTCAAAGAGCTTCCGATTACCAAAAATTATGGAAGGCCGCCGAAGAAAATAATAAAAAGAAAGCTGCTGTACCAACCATCCTTAGAAGAGACCTTGAACTGGATGCATTGGTTGAAATCATGAATAAGAAGCTGTTTATCACCTGTCACTCTTACGTGCAAAGCGAAATAAATGCCACCATGAAAGTTGCTGAAAAATTTGGTTTCCCGGTAAATACTTTCACCCATATTTTAGAAGGCTATAAAGTGGCTGATAAAATGAAAGCCCATGGCGCCAATGCTTCTACTTTTAGCGATTGGTGGAATTACAAAATGGAAGTACTGGACGCCATTCCCTTTAATGCCTACATCATGCAGCAGGTAGGCTTAAACGTAGCCATTAATAGCGATGATGCCGAAATGGCCCGTCGCCTTAACCAGGAAGCGGCCAAAAGCATTAAGTATGGTGGTATGAGCGAAGAAGATGCATTGAAAATGGTAACCATCAACCCGGCAAAAATGCTGCACATTGATGGCCAAACCGGCAGTTTAAAAGTGGGTAAAGATGCTGATGTTGTTTTGTGGAGCGATAACCCGTTGAGCATCTATGCAAAAGCAGAAACAACCATCGTTGATGGCATCATATATTTCGACAGGCAAAAAGATGCGGAGCTTCACCTACGCAACCAGGCAGAAAAATCGAGGCTGATACAAAAATTGGCCAGTGCAAAAAAAGCATCCGGCGCAGCTGGAGATAAACCGGGCAAATTTCAAAAACCAACACCAAGATTTGAGATTATGCATACCTGCATGGATCATTACCACAGTCATGGTTTATTAACAATTGACAGTGAAGGACTGGAAGGAAATAATTAATCTTTTAAAAAAATAACCAATGAAAAAACTATTAATATATACAGGTTGCATGATGGGTTTGCTAATAAATCTTTCTGCACAGGAAACCATTTATCCGGCACCGGCGCAAAAAGAAACCATCGTGTTAACCAATGCCACTATCCATGTAGGTAACGGGCAGGTAATTAACAACGGAAACGTAATAATCACCAACGGAAAAATCACTGAAGTAGGCACTGCCACTGCAGTAGGTAAAATAATTGACTGTAGCGGCAAACACATTTATCCGGGGCTTATCTTAACTTCTACACAACTTGGCCTGGTAGAAATACCATCCGTAAGAGCCACCGATGATGGAACCGAAATTGGCGAAATGAATCCGAGCATACGATCGATTGTTGCTTACAATACCGACAGTAAAGTGATTAATACCCTGCGCCCGAATGGCATATTACTGGCCAGCATAAATCCTGATGGTGGCTTAATTTCAGGCTCCTCGTCTGTTGTTCAATTAGATGCGTGGAACTGGGAAGATGCAGCTTATAAAACAGATGCTGCTATTCATTTCAACATGCCTTCTTTACTGCCTCGTCCTCCACGTACAAGAGGTGCTGCTGTCCCACAACAAGCAATTGTTGATCCGGTAAAAAAAGGACTGGAGCAAATTGAAAATGTAAAAGTATTTTTCAGGGAAGCAAAAGCTTACCAGGCAGCATCGACACATGAAAATATCAATCTAAAAATGGAAGCCGTACGTGCCTTGTTTACAAAAAAACAAAAGCTTTTTATCCATTGCAATATTGTAAAAGAAATGTTGCTGGCCATCGACTTTGTAAAGGAGTTTGGTTTTGATGTAGTGCTGGTGGGGGCTGTTGATAGCTGGCAGATTGCCGATCTTTTAAAACAAAATAATATTGCTGTGGCGTTAAACCAGCTCCACAGTCTGCCAACCATGGTAGATGATGATGTGGACCAGCCTTATAAAACCCCTGCCCTGCTGCAGAAAGCAGGCGTTTTGTTCAGTATCAACGATGAGGACGGACAAACACGGCATCGCAACCTGCCATTTAATGCCGGCACTGCCTGTGCATATGGATTAAGCAAGGAAGAAGCACTGAGCGCCATTACATTAAACGCCGCTAAAATACTGGGCATTGATGCCATGACCGGCTCGGTAGAAAAAGGCAAAGATGCCAATATTGTTGTTAGCGATGGTGATATTCTGGATATGAAAAGCAATGCCATTTCCTATGCATTTATACAGGGCCGCCAGGTAAGTTTAGACAATAAACAGAAGCAGTTATTTGAAAAGTATAAATATAAATATGGGATAAAATAGGAGGACTCTTTAAAATTGCCGCTTTTGCCCCCATCCCCTAAAGGGGTGCCAATGCTCACCGCTGAGAAATTAAGAACAGGGAGTTTACGCAGAGACTCTCTGCGAAACCTCTATTAACTCCTTTCTCAGCGGTGAAACCTGGTGGCTTTTGCCCCCATCCCCTAAAGGTGTGCCAATGCTCACCGCTGAGAAATTAAGAACGGGGAGTTTACGCAGACAATCTCTGCGAAAACTCTTTTTACTACTTTCTCTGCCGTAAAACCTGGTGGCTTTTTCTTGTTAATTTGTATTAACCTGTCCCGAAAATCGGGAGAAAAAAAAGTAAATAGGGTCTAACACAATAGAGTAAATGCTTTGCGAACTAAATACCAAATTCTATATCTTTATTTGTAAAACAACAGTATGAAAAAACTTTTCACCATCCTTTGTTTAACCGGGGCATTCACCAGCCTTATTGCGCAAAACCACCAGTCGTCTTTACAGGCTGATATAAATGCATTTGACAACTATGTGCAAAAAACAATGCAGGACTGGCAAATACCGGGCATGGCTGTTGCCATTGTAAAAAACAATGAAATAATTTTCTCCAAAGGTTATGGTGTAAGAGAAATTGGCACCAACAAAAAAGTAGATACTAAAACAATTTTTGTATGTGCTTCCACTACGAAAGCCATGACAGCAGTTTGCATGGGCATTTTAGCAGATGAGGGTAAAGTAAACTGGAACGACCCGGTGATAAAATACCTGCCGGATTTTAAATTATATGATCCCTATGTTACAAGAGAATTAACTATCCAGGATCTATTCCTTCACAATTCCGGCGTTGGCAATACTGATTATTTATGGAGCGATAACACACTTAGCTCTGATGAAATTCTTACCAAAATGCAATTGGTAAAACCTTCCTATTCTTTTCGCTCATCGTTTATTTATCAAAATATTTTTTACCTGGTGGCGGGTAAAGTAATTGAAAGGGTTTCCGGTAAGCCTTGGCATATTTTTGTAAAAGAAAAAATATTTGATCCGCTTGGAATGAGCCGTACAAAAGCATTGCTGAGCGATGTAAAAGAGGAGAACCAGGCAATGCCACATTTTTTAATCAACAATAAACCAACACGGGTTGAGATGGGAACAGCGGATGCTATCGCCCCGGCAGGTTCGGTAAATAGTTGTGCAGATGATATCGCTTTGTGGATGCAATGTATGATTGACAGCAGCAAATATAAAAATACCCGTTTGGTAAAACCCGCCACCTGGCTATACCTGCTGCAACCAAAAACAATTGTACCTGCCAGTGAGTTTTATCCCACGCAAACTATTACAAAGCCCGGCTTTACTACCTATGCCATTGGTTGGTTTCAGCAGGATTATAAAGGACACAAACTAAATTTCCATACCGGTAGTCTTGCAGGCGCAGTTGCCATTCATGCACAAATACCCGACAGGAAATTCGGCATTTATATATTTGAAAATTTAGATCATGCAGAACTAAGACATGCATTAATGTTTAAAGCCATTGACTTATTTGAATTAGGTGGCACCACCGATTGGAGCGCCAGTTTTAAAACAATGTACGACAGTTTGAAATTGGCAAACAGCCAGCGGGATTCGACAAATGTTCCTACACGGATAGGGTCAACCGCACCGCTGTTAAACCTGCAGTCATATGCTGGCATCTTTGAAGATGAATTGTACGGAAGCATTAAAATAGAGTTTGTAAATAATCAATTAAAAGCTACCATTAACAATACACTGCATGGATCATTAACTCATTTTCATTTCAATACTTTTAAAACCATTTATACCAAAATAGAATACCCTGCAGATTACTATAACTTTCAATTGAATGAGCATGCAATGGTAACCGGTATTGAAATTAAGGGAGTTATTTATAAACGAAAAGAGGGTAAACAATAACTACCTTCAGAATAGATTTAGCCGCTTTTGCCCCCATCCCCTAAAGGGGTGCCAATGCTCACCGCTGAGAAATTAAGAACGGAAAGTTTACGCAGAGATACTCTGCGAAACCTCATCTAACTCCCTTCTCTGCGGTGAAACCTGCTGCGCTTTTGCCCCCATCCCCTAAAGGGGTGCCAACCAATTTTTTTATGTCTTTTATCCTCCCTATTTTCACCAAATGCCAGCAACGCATCCGTATATAAAAAAACTGATTCAGTGTATAAACCTGGAAGAAAAAGAACAGGTAAGCCGATATAGCCTCGATCAGCAACATTCCCTCAAATCCTTAAAGGCAGCGGGTTTGGCTTTGCACCCGATTGCTGTAACAAGAAAAACTTTTGGCTATGCAGATTATCCCGAAATAAGTTTTCGCCTCAACTTTCCATCAGAGACCAACCTGTTTAAAGACGGTGCTGCCATTGAATGTTTTTTTGCAGGAGAAGAACCGGTTAAAGGCATTCTCCTTAACCTGGAAGGTAAGCAAGGTGAGTTCAGGCTATTTGCGCCAGACTTTCCGGATTGGATAGAAGACGCTGGCGTGGGTATTAAACTGGCGCCCGACCAGCGAACTACCGGCATCATGAAAAAGGTATTGAATGAACTGGAAAACAACCAGCCCCTGTTTGCCTTGTTCGAGCAGTTACATGGCAAAGAATCACCGACCAGCAATCTGCCTGCTGCAACAAATAGCCCACTCCATTTTAGCAATAACCGTTTAAATGCAAGTCAGCAACAGGCCGTAACAGCCATCACCCAAAACGAGCAAATTACCATTGTACATGGCCCGCCGGGAACAGGCAAAACCACCACACTGATTGAGGCGATTTTGCAATTGATAAAAGCCGGGGAAAAAGTATTGGTAGCCGCACCCAGTAATACTGCGGTGGACAATATTTGCAAAGGCCTGCTGGCACAAAGTGTTTCGCTGTTAAGGATCGGTAATACCAGCAAGGTAGACGAAGCCATTTTTATGCATACGCCGGAGGGCCGGCTTAACAACAGCAAACAACAAAAAGAAATAAAGCAGTTAAAAATAAGGGCCGAAGAATTCAGGAAGATGGCGCTTAAATACAAACGCAGTTTTGGCAAAGCAGAAAGAGAACAGCGCAACCTGTTGTTTAAAGAAGTAAAAAACATACGCACCGAAATAAAAAAACTACGAGCCTACAACGAAGAGAAATTATACCAGGAAGCAAGCGTAATTGCAGGCACGCCCATTGGCTTGTACGATGCCGGAATCAGCCAACTGACTTTTAATACACTGGTGATGGATGAAGCCGGGCAATGTATTGAACCTCTTGCCTGGTGCATATTTCCGCTGGCGCAAAAGATCGTACTGGCTGGCGATCACTTACAGCTCCCCCCTACCGTACTAAGCAACGAAGCGGCCCGGCTGGGGTTTAATCAATCTGTCTTGGAGATAAGCATTGCAACTGTAAATAACACCTGTTTGCTCAACACCCAATACCGGATGAGGGAAGCCATTGCTGGTTTTTCCAGCAACTATTTTTACAAAGGTTTGCTGCAAACGGCTGCACATTTAACCAACACCGGTCTGCACATTTTTTTTATAGACACTGCAGGCTCCGGCTTTAACGAAATACAGGGCAGCGATGGCATGAGCCTGCAAAACGAAGGCGAGCTTCAGCTGGCAGTAAAGTTATTGCAAACCGAATCACTCGATCCATTAACCACTGCATTTATTTCTCCCTATGCAGGGCAGGTAGCAGCCGCCAAAGAAATATTGCCCAAAGAAATGCGGGTGAGCACCATCGATAGTTTCCAGGGGCAGGAAAAAGAAACCATTATTTTATCGCTTGTCCGCAGCAACGACGAGGGCGATATTGGCTTTTTAAAAGACTACCGCAGAATGAATGTTGCCATCACCCGTGCCAAAGAACAACTATTTGTAATAGGCGACAGTGCCAGCATTGGCGGTGATAATTTTTACAACGCCTTTTTAACCTATGTAGAAACGGCCGGTATTTATAAAACGGTGTGGGAGTTTGATTTGTAATGGGGCCAATGGTTGGTATTAATTTATTCTTCCGAAACCGGGGGTGATTTTTTGGGGTAAATTTACTGCCTGCCATTGCTTTTTATTTAAACCAAAGGAATGCAAAAACACACAGTAGGCATTTAAAAAACTAAGAGTTACAATCCCAAATCGACCAGTTACTCAAAAGACACAACCGGGACGTTTGGTTTAGCAAATAGTTATAAAATTCGTAACACCAACAAAGGCAGCAATACCTGTCCGTTGGCTGAAAGCAATGAGACTCACACTACTCATAATCTTTTTTTGTTTCTCATGCTTTAGTTTTGGGCAAGATGGTTTACAAATAGACAGTACCATTAAACCGTCTGCCTCTCCTGCTCAGGAAAATATGTTTGCAGATTCAGTTTCAGCTATAATAAAGAATTTTCCTGGGAATAAGAAAAAGCAAAGAAAGAAAGTATTAAAGTTTAAAGCCAAAGAAGAACCAGTTTCTAGCAACGACAAAAACACCGGCAATGCTAATACAAGTGAAAAAGACAACTGGCTTATAATTATCGGCATAATAATAATCGGTGCAATAATAGGGTTAGTGTATTATCGTTCAACTTTTGCTGCGAATGATAAACATAGAACTACCAATTTAAAAGATGATGAATTTGTATCGGACCCCGTCGAGAATATTATAGAAATGTCTATCTTAAATCTGAAGCATGGAAACGAAAGCGCTATTTAGTATTGAAACAAGATAATTGGCGGTGCGTATATTGTGGTGGACGAGCTACCCAAGTTCATCACACGAGATACGCAAAATGGAACACTGGAAAGGAACCAATTAAATGGTTAGTATCAATATGCAAAAAATGTCATGATTCTAAACACTTATAAGCACGTAGCCTTCAGCCAATAAGCATTTTCGTTTTTTTGGCCTTTGTTGGTAAGTCTCAAAATTAAGCAACCAACTCAGCAAACGCAAATGGTGATCTTTTGACCAACATCCGAAGCCACGGAGCGAAAGTTTTTCAACAATGAGTAAGCATGTTGAAATCATCCACAGTATTGGTAAACAAGTTTAGTAAAAGCAGCTACAATAATTTATAAACTACAAGTTAGTAATTACAGTATTAGATTACAACGCTTCGCCGGTTGGTCGAA
>JANYCA010000170.1 GCA_025360525.1 Chitinophagaceae bacterium
ATATCAGGTCAGTTTAAAACTCTTGAAAGCGCAAACGTATTCGCCATCCTTCGATCAGTTATTGATACCACAATCAAAAATGGAAACAACGTTTTGAATGCATTACATCTTATCGCTACTTTTGGTACTGAATAGTTACAAACAGTTTATTATTTGCCTGGATTTATTTTTTTATTGTAAAGAAAAAACGACTGCCTTCTCCGGGGGTAGACTCTACCCAGATTTTTCCACCCATCACCTCAATTGACTTTTTGCAAATGGCCAGGCCAATACCTGTTCCGGGGTAATCTTCCCGGTTGTGAAGGCGTTGAAATACAACGAATATTTTCTCATGGAAATTAGCCGGAATTCCTATTCCATTATCGCTTATTTCAAATTGCCAGCAATCATTTTTTTCCAACGAATTTATTTGGATTACCGGAGCAATAGCAGGCTGCCTGTATTTTAATGCATTTGATAACAAGTTTTGAATTACCTGCCGTATTGGTAGTTTAACTGCAAGAATAGCAGGTAATTGATTATAATTTATGCTGGCATCGCATTCTTGTATGGCAACACTGTTTAATTGTAAAATCTCTTTCATCAATAAATTCATATCCAGTATTTCGGCTTGCTGCTTGCCTTTGCCTACTCTTGAATAGTCTAATAAATCTAAAATAATCTGCCGCATACGAGTAGCTCCATCAGATGCGAAGTGTATATATTGAAGCGCTGTTTCATCTAATTGACCAAGGTATTTTTTTTCTAATAGTAGCAAAAAACTATTAACCATCCGCAATGGCTCCTGTAAATCGTGTGAGGCAATGTATGCAAACTGCTCCAACTCTTTGTTGGATGCAGCCAATTCATCTGCCCTCCATTTTAACTGGTTGTTTAAATCTTTAACTGCATTTTCATTTAACTTTCGTTCGGAAATATCCCTGCCAAAGCAGGCCACCCCCGTAATTTTTTCTCCCACTTTTATGGGGTGCATATACAGTTCCCTCCACTTTAAGTTATTGTTGTCTGCAGTTCGCCATTCTAATTCGGTGTGTAGTGAATTACCTGCCAAAACTCTTTTATATAAATTTTGCCAGTATTGTACATATGCTTCTGGAAATTGAGTACTGTATAATACGGAGTCGCCAGGCTGTAGCTTTACCCCTGTAAAAGAACTGGTGTCATGTAAAAATGCAACATTTCCGGCTATCAGTTTAAAATCGCTTGATACGCTCCAAATAAGGTCGGTAGTACTGTTTATGAGAGCCTCTTTGTCTCTTCTCTCAAACTCTTTGTCTTCTGCAGCTTTTTTCAGTTGGGTAATATCATGAAAAGTTGTTAGCATATGCTGTATACCCTCAATGTCTAATTTTGTGGCGGATATAAGGCCGGTTTGAATAGAACCGTTTTTCTTTCGTAACAAAACTTCCAGGTTTTCGCAAATCCCTTTATTTTCCAGGTGTTTTTTTAATAAATCATTGTCTTGAGTATTTATCCAAAGCTGTAAATCAAGCGTGGTATTACCAACCGATTCATTCCTCGTAAAACCAGAGTTTAATTCAAATGAATGATTTACCTCCATAATTTTATCACTGTTAATTTCGATAATCATTGAAGCATCCGGGTTACATTTAAACATTGCTTCAAAATATTTTTTTGATTCCAGCATATCCTTATCTGCTGCTTTTCGTTTTGTAATATCAATTACAAAAACGGAGATACCTGTAATTTTTCCATCTGTATCTTTTATAGGAGAATACCGGGTTTCAAAATAGGTGCGGTATAATTGTTCGTCGCCATAAATTTCTTCCAAAGAAAGATATTCGCCCTGTAACACACTGTCTAAATTAATCCTGAGTTTGTCGCTGTCGTCATTGGTAGTAATGGCAGATAAAATATTCATACCCCTAATAATATCTGTCCCCCATAATTGGTTCATTATTTTTTTATGAAAAGAAGTAAACTCTGTGTAGCAATAATTTGTATCCAGGCAAAAAATGATGATCTCCTGCGGACTTTCTAAAATTGATTGTAGAAATAGAAAATCTTTGCGGTAGTTGGTTTCGCTGATTTGTAATAAACCGATGGCCGTTTGCCGCTCCGTTATCAGCTGGTTATTTATAAGAATAATAAAGCTGAAAAATGCAATGGTAATTGTAATATAAGAGGCTATGTAAACAACCGGCATGAATAAGCTGGATTCATTGCCGGAATTATTATAAAAAAATAAATCTACTACAAACTGCGGCAAAAATATTAATCCGCAGATAGCGAAAAGTATAGTTAATAAAATGGTGGTGATATTATGATCTATTTTATGTTGCTTGTATAAATCATTTGCCATTCCAAAACATACGAATGCAATGATCAATAAAAGAAATGCCTGTTCCAACAAGCTGTTTCGATGAAAATAATAAGCAATGGCTGAAAAAATAATCAGTAAAAACAGTACAATGAAATACCCCCGTTTAATAACGGAGCCAAAAAACAATTTTAAACCTGCTGCTATTGAAAGAACTGCAGTTACCAATAATATATCTGACATGATCACAGAAACCCAATCTTGCCCTTGTAAAAATATAATTAATTGCGAGGCTGTTAATGCAGCAAAACCTGTAATCCACTGAATAATTCCCTTTATTTTCTTATTTAAACTGTACTGTAGCAGTAAAATAAAAATATTGAGTATGCCGGAGATGGCAATTACTAATATAAGAGTAGGAATATGAATGTTCATGAAAGCGATTTATAAAATGGGTTTAATTAGGATTATTTTTTGTAGCCTAAAAAATTAAGCAACAAATCAGCTACTTATTTATAAAAGGAAAAGAACTGCAGAAGATTTCTTTATTTCAATTATATCAAATCTACATATAAGGGAGGGCATTTGCTAATAAATTTTACGAGGCTACAGGCGGAAATCTGTCGATTAAAGTAAGTCCATTTTTTATACCACAAGTAGAAAAAGAAGACAAGTAAAACCTGTATTTATTTTTTGCGTTGAACAGTATAAAGCCCGGCAATAACCATTCCCACACCTGCAAAAGTGTACAGGGTGATAGGTTCTTTCAACATAATTGCTGCAATGGCAAATCCAAATACCGGGCAAAGAAACAGCCAGAAGGCTGCTTTAACAGGGTTATCTCTCAACAGGTACAGCCACAATTGCACTGCACCAATTGAAACCGGCAGCGCAAGCCAAAGGATGCAGCCAATCGATTGTATATCGAATACATTTTTGCTGCCATCATAAAAAATAATCAGAAAGGGCAGCAGGAAAGTACCACCTATTAAAGTTTGCCAGCCATTAATAGTTAGTATGTGCAGGCCACCCCATTTGTTTTTTGAAAAATATACCGCCCCGGCTGAATAGGATAAAATACCCATAAAAAGTATTAGGAGGCCCGCAGGTGTTGCATAACTGTTTTCAAGCAGCGGATATGCCGCAATAATAATTCCTCCGGTGCACAACAACAAGCTAAAAATGGTAACTCTTTTAATTGGTTGCCTAAGCCAGAAAGCTGCAATAATGCTAATGAGTACGGGACCTGTTCCAACTGATAAAGAGCCCAACCCTGCCGAAACATATTGCATAGCTATAACGTATAATCCCAGGTAAATACTGATGTTTAACAATCCATAAATGGCCAATTGTTTCCACTCCTGCTGCTGTGGTAAACGCACTTTAAGTATGCCATGCGCTGTAAAAACCATGATGACACCAGCTATAAAAAACCGAGTAACAGCAATTACAAAAGGCTGTGCAGATTGTAGCCCGATTTTGGTGGCTGCACTTGCCGATGCCCATAATAGCGCAAATAAGATGCCCGTAGCTATCAATCTAAAATTATAACCCCCTGTATGTTTCATTCGTACAATATCAGGCCGGAAGATATTGAATATTGAAATGAGAAATCAAAAGCATTGAAGTTTCTTTCGCCAGCAATGTTGCCATAGTCTGACGTTGTTTTTTATTTACCTGTTGCTGCTTTGTACATTCGAGTCAGTTAATTTATTACCATCCGATAACAATCATACCAACACAAAACAAAACTCATTTTTTTTCACTATCAACCGACTAAAATCAGGAATCTAATTTTTTTCGTCTGAAAGTATTGATTTTGCTATGTTGTGTGTATTTATTTAAAAGCAGACCTCCTACCTTACTTTGGAAAAAGTGAAGGCTGACTGGCTTTTTTAGTTTT
>JANYCA010000187.1 GCA_025360525.1 Chitinophagaceae bacterium
TGGTAGCGCTGCCTAACTATACAGTTTGTATAGAAATCTATTTAATCCGAAAAAAGTAAATAACAGCATTTGTTGATTAAACAAAATACGGATAGCAAAGTATCGATTAAAGGCCATAGGCCGCAACCGGATTTTCGACAATAGGGATAGAATTAAAAAGGAGATTTACAAGAGGATAGTAGAATATACACAAATGTAATTGTTACAAGGCATTAACAACAGAAATTGATTAAAAAATATCGTACGGTATTTCAACCAATGAAGGAAATCGGGCAAGAATTGACTTTAATTGAAATTTTTTAATTGAATAACGGAAGTACATTTTATTCCTTGCATTTAAAAAATAGTAACTGAATTGATGTTTAAATCTTCCAATAACGATTGACACGATGCATTCCGGCGTTTTGTCGTAAGGGTTGCCAACCTTTTTAATGGTTAAAGGTCTTTGATGAGGGTTAACTCCCTCGGGTGAGCCTGTAACCAAAAATGATTGCGACTACGTCGCCGGTCTTTGCGTTATTGCCCAAAAACTAAAGCAAAATATAGAAGCGTTATTTAGCCACATAACTTGCTATCATTGCATCTACAGTTTTAAGGTAATTATTGTATTGAGCCGGTGCTGCAGTAAAAGTGAGGATATGCACCTTGCCTTTAAAAACAATGTAGTACTGTTTCCATTGCAGTTTCTTGTTATTCTGTTGTCCTTTAAACGTGGTGTACCAACTGTCTTTGCCGGCGATATTGCCTTTTTTACTTTGCAGCACCGTAAAGTTTTTTACCTTCTGCGGCAGGTAACCTTTTGAAAAAGTTGCATATTGCTCGGCTGTGTAACCTATCGTTGGCAGGTTTTCAATTACTACATTCAAGTTTTCTGCAATCACATCTGCTGCATCGTCTGCCGGCGCTTTTACCGTAAACTGTTTGGCATTTGAGGAAGGATCCAACTCCCAGTTTGATGGATATTTAATGCTGTACGTTGGCTTGGATAATGTAGTTAGTTTCTGCGCCTGCAAAGCCGAAGCGCAAAAAAAAGAAATAGCAAAAAATATTTTTTTCATGTTAATTTTTTTTTGGGCGATAATAGAATTTTTCTACCATTGTCAAACTTTCGGCCACAAGTTAAGCACAGCCGTGGGCTTACAAACTTACGATACAAAAATTAAAGACTACCGGCGAATACGGTACATTTTAATTGGTCCCTATTGCCCCCATCTCCTAAAGGGGAGCCAATGCTTTAGAATGGGCGTTCTCATTAAAACCCTGCATCTGTTCGTATTGAACGCCCTGCGACAATTACAATGCACCCGGCAAATATGGACGACCGCCACAAACTAAACAGTCGCCACTTTCTTAATGACCCACATGCATATCTTCCAGGGCAATCCCCTTGGTTTCGGGCATCAGGAAGCGAACGTACAATAACTGAAAAACCATCAGGATGGTAAAAACTAAAAAGATGGGACCTCCACCAAATTTGTTTGCTACAATAGGGAACACGTTGGCCACAATTGCTGCAAAAACCCAATGGGTTAATCCTCCAAAACTTTGACCGGAAGCCCGAACCTCGTTGGGAAATATTTCGCCAATAAAAACCCAGATAACGGCCCCCTGCCCTATTGCATGTGCAGCAATAAATGCAAATACAAAAAACGTCATCCCGTCAAAAGATTCCCGGTAAAATGCAAAGGAGATGAGACCCAGCGAAATGATATAACCGACGGACCCAATATACATTAATGCCCGGCGACCAAAACGGTCAATCAGAGACAGTCCTACCATAGTAAAAACCAAATTTACTACGCCAATACCGGTAGAGGAAAGCAGCGCTGCAGATTTACCTAGCCCCGTCATTTCAAACACTCTTGGTGCATAATAAATAATTGCATTGATACCCGATGCCTGGTTGAAAAATGCCAGCAAAAAAGCCAGCATTATCGGCGTGCGGTATTTAGCAGAAAAAAATGCAACGGCCTTTTTGGTACCTGCTTCATTCTTTGATTTTATGATATTGGCGAGGGTTGTATCAGCAATAGCAGGATCAATTTGCCTGAGCACCTGTAAAGCTTTTTCGGAATCGCCTTTTTTATTCACCAGCCAACGGGGACTTTCGGAAATAAGCGTTGTTAAAAATGTAAAGATGAGCGACGGTATGCCCACAATACCCAGCATCCAGCGCCAGTCATTATCGCCGCTGATGATTCGTTGAAAAAAATAATTAGAAACATAGGCCACTAAAATACCAAACACAATATTAAACTGGAACAAGGCTACCAGGAAACCTCTTTTTTTAGGCGGTGCAATTTCTGAAATATATAAAGGTGAAATAACGGAAGATGCCCCAATACTAAATCCACCCATCAGGCGGAAGATCATAAACGTGTACACATCCTGCGATAGTGCAGATCCCACGGCAGAAATAAAGAAGAACAAGCCCACCCAGAACAAACTCTTTTTTCTACCCAACAAATCGGCGAAGTAGCCACCAAATGCAGCGCCCACAACAGTTCCATACAAGGCAATGGAAATTGCCAACCCATGCATCCCATCGCTTAAATGCCAGAGTTGCTGTATGGTTTGCTCGGCGCCGGATATAACTGCTACATCTAGCCCAAAGAGAAATCCGCCCAATGCTACTGTGAGCGACCAGATAAGAAGTTTGTGGTTTGCCATAAATTATATTGGTTTGTTTAAAGGTTTATTTTACTGCATTAAATTGAAAGCTGTTGGCTGTTAGGATTATTATCCAGACAGCAATAAATAATCCATAATAACTTATTGCAGAAGTTGCTTTTTACCGATGCTACAGCAACAACAATCGTTGTGTAATATAGTATTTTTAAAAGTGGAAAGTATTGGCTCTTTATTATTACCAGGCACTATTGCAAAGCCTCATTTGCTTCTGCAGAGCAATAAGTGGATGAAGAAAAAAAGCAAAGTGGTGTCATTTACTTTGCTTCTTTGCCTCTTTATTTTCTTTGCGTGGCATTTTGTAAAGATGCCGGGAAGGTTTCACGCAAAGAAGCAAAAAAGCAAAGAAGCAATGTTACTTTTTTATTACACAATATATTTAGTAACGTCTTGACACCTGCTGGACTCCGGCTTTAAAAAGAAAAAATGTGCTTACTGCATTTACGATTTATCCCGTTAGTTTTTTACCGATGGGCCACTAAAAAAGCAATTATTATAAGTGGCCTCGCCAGTAAATTTCATGGCATCTTTTAAACCGTAATAACGGAACGTACAGTTGTTAAATGCCACTTTGTTGTTGTTGGCATAAAACAGGTTTTGCCTGCCAACTACCTGTGGCAACGCAAAATGAAAAGTGCAGTTATCAACCGAAGTGGGTATCTGGCTGGTGATGCTGCCAATGCTTGCTATACTTTCTACAAAAAGATTGCTGATATGAGTAGCATACCAACCAATTTGTGTGATATCAAACAGGCGGATACATCTGCCGGCTACATTGCCGCCATCGATGGTATATTGACCTGCCTGCGATTTACCATAGCGCCCGATGGAGAACAACGTGTGTATGCTTCCCCAGGAATAAATGCCCCTGATAATGTTTCCTTTTTCCTGCGCCTGCCCGGTAGCGAAACCTATCCGGGCATCGCCGCAACGTATGTTTTGAAACACCAAAATATCGGCATTGAATGTTTTGCCATTGGGGCTGATTAAATAGTCAATTGAAAAATTGCTCACATTGATATCATGAATAGAAAGTCCGGTACTACCACCGCTGTTTTTAGATCCATCATAATCAATTACAAAACCGGCATATGTGTCGCTGCATTTATAATTGGCGTCCATATATTTTTCAAAAGGAATATTGAAATACAAACTATCGTTACCTACCGGGGACTTAAATTTTCCAGTAATGATTAGGTTATTGATTTCTGTGCCTTTGTTCAACTGTAGCCCGAGTGCAAAACCAGTTACAGCAGTGTATTGTAGCGTTGTGCCATTGCAACAATCCCAAAAGGATGCCTCGCCATAAATATGGATGGTAGTGCCCACATAACTGCCCTTGTAAACAGATTGCACCATCAATGGTTTGCCAAAGGGATAGATGCCTTTAGGAATAAAAAAGTTGCGTAGTGTTTGTGGATTGTCCAACACCGTGTTGATGCCTTTTTGCAAGGCACCGGCATTGTCTGCCTGCCTGCCGGCACCATACCACCTGGCACTAAAATCTTTTCCATAAGTACCTTCGGGATAGACTGTGATAGAAGTATCAAAAATCCACTGACCGACGGCGGCATCAATGATGCCACCTTTAATTATACCCTTTCCACTTATATGACCTTTGCTGCCGAAATGCACAATGGTGCCGGGTTCAATGGGCCAAAGCTTATTGACTACTGTGTCTTTATTTATAAAAATATCCTGTGCCTGTGTGGAAACAGCCAATAACATACACAAGAGCATACTGTAATTTTTTTTCATCGATCAATTTTTGTAATATAAAATCAGTTGCTGTCCTACTAGTACAGCCAGCTTTTTTCTTGCTGCTCTTTATACATTTTTCATTTTCCTTTTATCCCAAACTGAATTTCGCTTTCGGTTAATCTTTGTTAACTGAAATTACTGCAAAGTCTTTGAGGACTGTCTTTGATAAATACCAATCTTTACCTATGCATCATACTTTTAAAAATGATGCAGGCGCCTAAACAAAATCCCGGCTACGGAAGTAACCGGGAGGTAAAATATTTCTATATAAAGAAGGACAGTTACTAAAATGTAAATCTTGCTGATAATCCTAATCCGGAGGATTCAAACCCTACTTTTGAGATGATATTCAATTCAGGTTTCCAATCTAGTGTAAGGTTGAGCGGAATTTCTTCAAATTTATAATCGAGGCCTACAATACCGGCGGCGCCAATTGCCGTATTACTACCGGTAAATGCTACATAACCACCAAAGCCTGCCAACCATTGAAGATTTTTTACAGCTTCTATATCAAAATGCTTTTCATACAATCCGCAAATACCGAGTCCATTGTTAACACCAATGATGGCTTCGAGTGCTGTGTTCTCATTAATAAAATGCTTAAAGGTAAAACCTGCGGTGATGTTTGCTGTGTTTGGACCAAGCCTTACACCAATCGCTGAGGTATAATTTTGGGCCTGTGTAAATACTGCGACAGCCACAAAAAGAGTAATTAAAAAAATGATTTTTTTCATTAAAAAAAATTTGGTGAATAATAAAAATGACTGGCAATAAAGGCTAAAAATATGTCATGTCATTTGGGTTTAAAAAAAAATTGCGCTAATAAAATGGTAAAAATAAATAATTAACAAACCGCTTTAAAGGCGTTAAGAAGTTGAATTAAAAAATAAGGGTAAACAATCAATCAAAACTGGTTATCCTTTATTAAAGTTAAAAAATTCTATCAGCCGATAAGCCGGATTCTGTCGTGGGCTACCATTTATCTGGCTGCAACATTACTGTTGCAATCTTGCTGCCTACCCTCCAACGCATTCCGGATAAACCGAAAATCAGGCGAGCCGCCTTCAGGCGTTGGTGTACATGGCATTACAGCACACAAGGTTTACCCATCTTGTTAATTACTTAACCCGATTGTGAGCTCTTACCTCACATTTTCACCCTCATCCCGCCAACGGCGAAACAGTTATTTTCTGTGGCACTTGCTGTATTGCTTGCAGGTGTTTCCACCCACTAAACAATCCCGGCTATTAACCGGTGTGTTGCCCTATGCTGTCCGGACTTTCCTTTCCGACATTAAGCCGGAACGGTAGCCTGGCTGATAGAAATGCAAATGTAATATTTAATGAAGCGATGCCGGATTTAAACTCAAACAAAGGAATTAATCAGTAACGGTTACTTCATCGTAGAAGCCCATTTTTACAAACTTATCAATGCGTTGTCTACATCTTTCCTTATTGTCGATTGCCTTTAACTCTTTTATAACCGGCTTTAAAAATTGTTTTAAAATTTCACCGGCTTCATCATAGTCCCAATGTGCACCGCCTAAGGGTTCGGAGATAATGCCATCTACCAACCCAAAGTTGAGCATATCTGTGGGTGTTAGTTTAAGTTGTTCCGCTGCCAGTTCTTTTTTATCCCAGCTACGCCAGAGAATGCTGCTGCAACTTTCGGGAGAAATTACTGTGTACCACGTATTTTCCATCATAAAAACCCTGTCACCTACCCCAATGCCCAATGCACCGCCACTGGCGCCTTCGCCGATGATAACACAAATAACCGGTACAGTTAAACGCATCATTTCATAAATATTTCTTGCAATGGCTTCTCCTTGTCCACGTTCCTCTGCTCCCATTCCTGGATAGGCACCGGGCGTATCAATTAAAGTGATGATGGGCTTATTGAATTTTTCAGCCAGTTTCATTAAGCGAAGCGCTTTTCTATACCCTTCAGGATTAGCCATTCCAAAATTCCGGAGCTGGCGCATTTTTGTGTTGATGCCCTTTTGCTGGCCAATAATCATAACAGTTTCACCATCCAATTGTGCAAAACCACCAATCATCGCCATGTCGTCTTTAAAATTTCTGTCACCATGCAACTCCACATAATTAGTGCACATTTTATCGATGTACTTTAATGTATAGGGCCTGTCCGGATGCCTGCTGAGCTGTACTCTTTGCCAAGGAGTAAGACTTTGGTTGACCTCTTTTTTTATCTCGACAATGCGTTGTTCCAATGATGCAATAGCAGCACTCATATCAGTCTTGCTTTTTTCAGCAGAAGTCTTTAAAATCTCAACCTGATCATATAAATCTTTGATGGGTTTTTCAAAATCAAGAAACTGTCGGTTTTTTAATTCGGGCATAAAGAATTTTTTTTAAGTTTACACTCATCCATAAATGTTGGTGTAAAAGTAGGTATTTCATTTTTTTTTGTAAAAGTTTTTGGTTGAGAAAATTGAAATCCTATCTTTGCACTCCCGAAAAAAAAGCATAGTTTTTTCTCAAGGGAAAAGTTCTAGGGTTGGTAGTTCAGTTGGTTAGAATGCTGCCCTGTCACGGCAGAGGTCGCGGGTTCGAGTCCCGTCCAGCCCGCTAGTATTTATTTAAAGCCTGCTCTTGTAGCGGGCTTTTTGTTTTTAGCCCATCAGCGGCTCCAATAATAAGGTGAGTTTTCTCGCCTTGTTACATAGTTAAAGCGGCTCTAATTAATTTTATTCCACATCTGCCGATGAGTATCCCAGCAATACGACTTAGTTTTTCAATCAATTTTATCCAAAGCATTTGCATGTGGGCTTTTAAGTCTCAAGAGTTATGGGGTAAACGCTCCCCAAAACCTTGTTCAATATAACAGCTTTAAAGTGGCATATATATTGAAATAGCATGGGAAACAAAACTTAGCAATGCATTCAATAAAATTAAATAATAGAATTATCCAGTTGCTTGGGCTTGTTCTTCTTGGCATTGTTGTTTTCTATGGCCAGTCTGTTTTGGTACCAATTGGTTTCTCTTTTATTTTTAGCGTAACCCTGTTACCAGCATACAGGATTATTAAACGCACTAAACTGCCAGACAGCATCGCCATATTGCTCACCCTACTTTTTGCGTTTATTATTTTAGGAGTTGTAGTAGGAGTTATTTCTACCCAAATTTCAAATTTGCTCGGCCACGTAGACAATCTCGAAAAAAATGTTTCTGCACATCTTAAAGTAATTGCCCTGTGGATTGAAGCCAAAACAGGATATGGAGTTAAACAGCAAAGTATTTTTCTTAATCAGCAAGTGGCATCATTAAAATCTTCCGCCGGAAATATTTTGACTGGTACCGCTTCTTCGTTAGGAGGTATCCTTGTATGGTTTGGCTTAGTTCCGGTATATGTTTTTTTAATTCTTTACTATAAAAATTTGTTATTGCGATTTGTTTTTTTATCCACCAATCCAAATTACCATACAACAGCCGAAGCTTCCATACATGAAGCCGAGTCCACACTTAAAAATTATTTTAACGGCCTGCTTCTCGAAATGGCGATAGTATTTGCTATGATTACAGTTGCACTTATGCTATTTGGTGTAAAATATGCTATTTTGATTGCTGCTGTTTTTGGCGTGTTAAACATGATACCATATATAGGTGCACTGATTGCAAATGCACTGGCTGTTTTAATTACTTTATCCACTTCTCCTCACCTATCACACACGTGGACGGTTTTAATTGTTATCACCGTGGTTCAGTTAATCGATAACAATATAATCATGACTTACCTGGTAAGCTCCAAAGTAAAAATAAATGGGTTAGTAACTGTTATAGCCGTTGTAGTAGGTGAGGCAATGGCGGGGGTTGGAGGAATGTTTTTAGCTATCCCGCTGGTGGCAGTTTTAAAGGTGATTTTTGATAAGATAGACTCAATGAAACATTGGGGTGCATTGTTTGGCGACGATAAACCCAAATTAAACCCGTTGTCTTATCCTGTTATGCGCCTACGCAAAAAATTTATAAAGAAAAAAAGTGAAATGCCACCCGTGGTTTGAATTAATATCAACAAACGATTAGCTGTTAAAATATACTAACAATCTTTACCAGCAGTGCATGGGGTATTAAATTACCGATACCAAAAAAGTAAACGAACATATTTTTTCATCGAAAACAACATACAATGAACGCAAACGAACAAACCCACACAACGGATTTACGCAACGAGGAAGCTGTAATTAAATTAAAAGAACTGGCAGATGCCGCAGGCACCTGCATGTTCTGTACAAGCCTTTCTAAGTTTCCACATACTGCGAGGCCCATGGCTTTACAGGAAGTTGATGAATCAGGAAAACTTTGGTTTATAAGTTCTACGGAAAGCCATAAAAACCAGGACATTGAAAACGACAACAGGGTATCACTCTATTTTCAAAACAATGGCGCATATGAATTTTTAGCGGTGAGTGGTTACGCTCAAATTCATACCGACAAACTCACAATCGATAAGTATTGGACATCATTCGCCAATGCATGGTTCGATGGTAAGGATGACCCAACAGTTTCAATCATTTCTGTAGAGCCCGTTGATAGTAATTACTGGGATACTAAAGATGGTAAAATCATCAGCTTTATAAAAATGAGTTTCATGGCAATAACCGGTACCAAGGGCGATGATAATGGGATAGAAGGAAAGCTGACCGTCTAACAAAAATTTTATAGGAATTTTTATCTTTTTTCGATAGTGGTATCTGCCTGCTAAAGGGGTTGCTGTGCATGATTTAAGTGGCCAGCACTGGTACTTCATAAAGAACGCAATAAAATTACCCGTATCTAATATTTAAACAATGGAACGCCAAGAATTGTTAAAAGCATAATCGTTGCCGTTTGCAGCGGTTTTTTAAACTGCACAAAAATTTGATAAAAGAGTTATTACAGTTTACCGAAAAAGGATTGTACTGCCCGGCAGGGAATTTTTATTTAGATCCCTGGAAACCGGTGGACTATGCGATTATTACCCATGCTCACAGCGATCATGCACATGCAGGAAGTAAAAAATATTTTTGCCATACACTTACAAAACCCATTTTGCAATTGCGGCTAGGCGAGGGCATTTACCAGGCAACAGAATGGAACCAAACTCATTTTATCAACGGGGTAAAAGTGTCGCTTCATCCTGCCGGCCATATCATTGGCTCCAGCCAGGTAAGGGTTGAATATAAAGGCGAGGTATGGGTGTTTACAGGCGATTATAAAACAGAAGATGACGGCATTAGCGGCGCATATGAATGTGTAAAGTGCAACACTTTCATTACAGAATCTACCTTTGGTTTGCCCATCTATAAATGGAAACCACAACAACAAATTTATGCAGATATACAAAACTGGGTTTTGCAAAACAAGCAGCAGGAAAAAACTTCTGTGATAATTGCTTACAGCTTAGGTAAAGCACAAAGAGTGTTGACTGCGTTGCAACCGATTACGGATACGGTATATGTTCATGGTGCTATCTACAACATGCAGCAGGTAATGGACGCCCTTGGATATAAATTTATAAATGTAAAGAGGATAACTCCCGAAACAACTAAGCAGGAATTGAAAAATGCCATTGTAATTGCACCGCCGTCGGCAGATGGCACTGCATGGATGAAAAAGTTTACTCCATACCGTGTAGGCATTTGCAGCGGATGGATGCAGGTAAGGGGCAATCAGCGAAGAAGAAATGCAGACAAAGGTTTTGTACTCAGCGATCATTGCGACTGGGACGGGCTTGTAAGTTCGGTAAAAGCAACAGGAGCAGAAAAGGTGTTTGTTACCCATGGCTTCCAGGCGGCATTTAGTAAATACCTCTGTGAAATTGGAATAGAGGCCGATGAAGTAAAAACACAATATGGTAACGAAGAAGATACTGCTGTGGACGATAAAATTGAATTGTTATGAAAGCATTTGCCCAACTGGTAGAGGCTTTAAGCGCCACTACCAAAACCAATGAAAAAATAACAGCGCTGCAAAATTATCTGTCGGTAGCAGCAGATAAAGATAAAGTTTGGGTAATTGCATTATTCAGCGGCCGCAGGCCAAAACGAACCATATCCTCCTCTTTGCTAAAAACATGGTGCAGCGAATTTTGCAATATTCCCTTGTGGTTACTCGATGAATGTTACCACACGGTTGGCGACTTATCCGAGACCATCGCTTTGTTAGTAGAAGCAAGTGACACAGTAATAGACGCTCCACAAGAACATCCGCTGCATTATTATATCGAGCAATTTATCTCGTTGGAAAAAGCCACAGAAGAAGCAAGAAAAATATTTATGCTGCAGGGATGGGCGCAGCTGGAAAGCACTACAGAAAAATTTGTGTTTAATAAATTATTGAGTGGCTCTTTTCGTATTGGTGTTTCCCAACAGCTTATGGTGAATGCACTTGCCAAAGTTTCAGGCGCATCTCCGTCCGTAATTGCCCACCGCATCAGCGGCAAATGGAATCCTGCCACTATTACTTTTAATGAATTGCTGATTGATGAAAATAATGTAGCGGACCATTCAAAACCATATCCATTTTATCTTGCTTACCCGCTTGAAGATGCAGTGGAAACATTGGGCAATATCGATGAGTGGCAGGTGGAATGGAAATGGGATGGTATTCGGGGACAAATTATAAAACGGAACGACCATTTATTTGTGTGGAGCCGGGGTGAAGAATTGATGACAGATAAATTTCCTGAGTACAATTTATTTGAACAGGCGCTACCCAACGGAACGGTATTGGACGGAGAAATTATTGTTGCGGAAGGTGCTACTCCCCTACCATTTGCATTAATGCAAACCCGTATTGGCCGAAAGAATATCAGTAAAAAAATAATGGACAATGCGCCGGTAAGTTTTTTCGTGTACGATATTTTAGAATACGACGGTGCAGATTGGCGGGGTTTTCCGTTACAACAAAGACGGCAACAATTAGAGCAGATCGTAAAGCAGGCAGGTACTGATAAAATGCAGCTTTCCCCAATAATCTCCTGTTTAAATTGGGGTGAACTTACAATATTGAGACAACAAAGCAGGGAACATTATGCCGAAGGATTTATGCTGAAAAGAAAAAGCAGTGTTTACCAAACAGGAAGAAAAAGAGGCGATTGGTGGAAATGGAAAATAGAAGCTTTAACCATTGACGCTGTGTTGATCTATGCTCAAAAAGGAAGCGGAAGAAGAAGTAATTTATACACCGATTATACTTTTGCAGTAAGAGATGCGGAAAATAAGTTGGTACCTTTTACCAAAGCTTATAGCGGACTTACCGATAAAGAATTTGCACAGGTAGATACTTTTGTAAAACGCAATGCAATTGAAAAGTTTGGGCCAGTACGCACCGTAAAACCCGAACTGGTTTTTGAAATTGCTTTTGAGGGTATAGCTGCCAGTAACCGTCACAAAAGTGGCGTGGCACTTCGTTTTCCCCGAATGAGCCGCTGGCGGCACGATAAAAAAGCAGCGGAAATAAATACGCTGGAGGACTTAAAAAAAATGCTGGAAGTTTATGGTAAATAGGCGGCTGTTAACGCAAAAAAAGATCGTAGTAACAGATACGGTAAACTAAAGTAAAAACCGTGTCAGACTGCCGATAAAAGCAAACTGTGAAATTCAAAGAAGCATTTTAACGACGCTTAAGAAAGTAGCGTATTATTCGTTTAAGTATATATTTTGTCGCAGGCTTCAGCAAATTTTTTATTTTCTTTTTGAAAGCCCCTCCGTTTTCAAATGCACGTCCCTCATCATCTTCATAATGGTCGAGCAGGCCATTTTCGGCGTCTGCAAAAGGAAACGTAACCACTACGCTGTAACCATATTTTAAATTCGTTACTGCACAGCCAGCTTCTTCTATAATTCCCCTTATCCCACACCCCCTAAAAAAAGAACCTGGCTGCGAAAAACTGCCGGAACTATCCTGCTTATCCAGTCCTTTTTTTGCAGTAGCAATGACCTTTAAAGTTACAAATGCATCAGTTGTATTGGGGTGAGAAGTATTGTGTCCCCCTTTTTCCTTGCCGTTAATATCGCCTGGTATCATAGCTTTTACTTTTATTCATTTATGATTGTTACTAATCGTTCCAAATATCTTCTTGCAATAAGGCAAAGGGAAACAAAATGTGTACCCGTATATGATAGTTCATGATTCAAAATGGGTCGAAAATTTTTGTTGAATTTTTTCCACAATAATTTTACTTATGATGAAAAAAACCTTTAAATAAAAAAGGCATAAATATTTCTGTTGACAAACCTACGGTCGTTATCAGACTGGAAAAGAAAAAAATCAATGAATGTGTTTGAAGTATTGATTGACAGTAAATTTATTTTTTATGAGACCATTATGGACAGGGACAATCGGCTTTGGTTTGGTTAATATACCGGTTAAACTTTTTAGTGCCACCCAGGCAAGTGAACTGGATTTGGATATGCTTGATAAGAAAGACCATTCCAATATCCGCTTTATGAGGGTGAACGAAAAAACCGGTAAAGCGGTAGCCAATGAAAACATTGTAAAGGGGTACAAACTGAACGATAATTATGTAGTGCTGGAAGATAAAGATTTTGAATCGGCCAATGCAGTTAAAACAAAAGTGATTGAAATAACGGATTTTGTAATGGAACAAGAAATAGACAGTATGTATTATGAAACTCCCTATTACCTATCACCCGAAAAAACGGGAGTAAGGGCTTATGCCTTGCTACGGGAAGCTTTACAAAAAACTGGTAAAGTGGGCGTGGCCACTTTTGTAATGAGGAACAAAGAAAATCTTGCCATCATCAAGGTATCCGGCGAAGCCCTCATTTTGAGTAAGATGCGTTTTGCAGAAGAGATCAGGGATGCAACAGCGTTGGATTTGCCCGCCAAAACTTCGGTAAAACCTGCCGAATTAAAAATGGCGATTTCTCTAGTCAACCAACTCTCGGGTAAGTTTACCGCAAGCAAGTACAAAGATATGTACACACAGCAGCTGCTAAAATTAATTAAGGCCAAAGCAAAAGGAAAAACTACCACCAGCAGTCCATTAAAAGTAGTACACAGCAAATCAAAAGATTTAATGGACCAGTTAAAAAAGAGCCTCAACACAAAACGCAAAAAAGTATCCTGATATGAGTTTGGCAAATTATAAATTGAAAAGGAATTTTAAGGTAACACCAGAGCCCAAAGCTGTGCTTAAAAAAAACAGTGCAACCTTATCATTTGTAGTGCAGCGCCACAAGGCATCTCATCTCCATTATGATTTTCGCCTGGAGATGGATGGAGTACTAAAAAGCTGGGCCGTACCAAAAGGGCCCTCTATGAATCCTGCCGACAAACGTTTGGCCATGATGGTAGAAGACCATCCTTACTCCTACAAAGACTTTGAGGGTGAAATACCGGAAGGCTATGGCGCAGGAATAGTGGAAATATGGGACAATGGAAAATACACAGACATTGAATGTTCAGGCAAGGAAGCAGCAACAAAATTAAAGGCAGGCTTGCATTCAGGCAGCATAAAGTTTATTTTAAATGGGAAAAAATTAAAGGGAGAATTTGCGCTGGTAAAATTAAAAGGCAAGCAGGAAAATGCGTGGCTTTTAATAAAACATAAAGATGAATATGCGGTAAGCAAGCCTTATGACAGTGAAGATGAAACACCCAAAACATCCCCAATCAATAAATGGTTATCAGCAAACCAACAACCCGAAAAAAAAAATTTTACCAACAAACTAAAGGCAGAAGGGAAAAGCTGAAGAATTACATTAAGCCCATGTTAGCAAGGGAAACGAACAGTGCGTTTGATGATCAACAATGGCTATTTGAAATAAAATGGGACGGCTACCGTGCTATTAGCGAAATTAAAGAAGGCAAGGTTTTGTTGTATTCAAGAAATGGTAATAGCTTTTTAAATGACTATCCTTTGGTGGCAAATGAATTAAAAAAAATAAAACACGATGCAATACTCGACGGTGAAATTGTAATATTGAATGATGAAGGTAAATCCGATTTTCAAAAACTGCAGCATTACGAAGACAATACACAGTACCCCATTTGCTATTATGTGTTCGACCTGCTTTCGTTAAACGGACAGAGCACTTATGATTTGCCCTTGCTGCAACGAAAAGAACTGCTTAAAAAGCTGCTGCCAAAAAATGCGGTCATTAAATATTCGGATCACATCACCAAAACCGGAAAAGATTTTTTTGAAGCCGCTAAAAAAAGGGATTTAGAGGGAATTATGGCAAAGAAAGCAGACAGTTTATATCTTCCCGGGGTAAGAACATCTAACTGGCTGAAAATAAAATACCACAAATCACAAGAAGTAATTATTGCAGGGTTTACGCAACCCACCGGCTCAAGAAAATACTTCGGTGCATTGGTATTAGCAATCCCAGAAGGCGGCAAATTAAAATATGTAGGGCACACAGGCTCCGGCTTTACGGACAAGGATTTAAAAGACATTTATGATATCCTTAAGCCCCTCATTCAAACAAAATCGCCTTTTGATGAAGTGATAAAAACAAACGCCCCTGTTACCTGGATAAAGCCCATTGTTGTGGGGGAAATAAAATTTACAGCATGGACCACAGACAATAAAATGAGGCATCCCATCTTTTTAAGATTGAGAATTGATAAACCTGTAAACGAAATAAATATGACAACGGTTAAAAAGACAAAAGTACAAGCGGAACAAACGGTGGGTGAAGAAAAACCAAACGGAGCTATAAGGACTTTTGGAAAAATAAAAGTAACTACCACCAATCTTAATAAAATCTATTTTCCGGACGAGGCCATTACAAAAGGCATGGTGATTGACTATTATCAGCAGGTAGCAGATTATCTGCTGCCTTATTTGAAAGACAGGCCGGAGTCTCTAAAAAGGAATCCGAATGGCATTTTAGATAAAGGATTTTTTCATAAAGACGCCGGTGACGAAGCGCCTGATTGGGTAAAGAGCGTCAAGCTTTATTCTGAGTCGGCCAAAAAAGAAATTGACTACATTATTTGTAACGACAAGCAAACATTGGCCTATTTAAACAATCTTGGCTGCATAGAATTAAACCCCTGGAATTCCACAAAAAAGGAATTGGATAAACCCGATTATTTAATCATAGATATTGACCCTTCAGAGAAAAATACTTTTGAACAAGTAATTCAAACGGCCCTGGCATTTAAAGCTATTTTAAATAAAGCCGGTGCTGATTGCTATTGCAAAACATCCGGTGCAACCGGGCTTCATATTTTTATACCAATGGGCAAAAAATATTTGTACGAACAGGTTAAGGATTTTGCTCATTTCCTCTGCATTAGGGTAAATGAACAGTTGCCCGCCTTTACCAGCCTTGACAGAAATTTACAAAAGAGAGGGAACAATAAAATATACCTGGATTACCTGCAAAACAGGCGTGGGCAAACCATTGCAGCTGCTTACAGCCTGCGTCCACACCCCGGTGCTACCGTATCGATGCCGCTACTTTGGAAAGAAGTAAAGCCAGGCCTTACACCATCAGCATTCACTATTCACAATGCTTTACCAAGAATAAAAAAAATCGGCGACATTTTTTCGCATGTGCTGGGTAAAGGAATCGATTTAAAAAAATGCCTCGAGAAATTATCATAACGAGATCACTTTTTTTTAAATAATACAATTAGTGGCAATCGAATTAAGTGTGGCTAAAATTATTAAACTGGCACGTATTTGGCAAGCAAATATTGACTCATTTTTTAAATCTAAAACGTTTATTTTATGCAACTGCAAATCAATGCTATCGACCAGGAGTATGCCGATACATCATCTAACGACTATCGGGATCCCATCCTCAATCAAGAGTCGCAAAACACGATCGTAAACGAAACAGATGGATCGGAGGCCGACGAGGATAATGGCAAGGCACCACAAACTTTTTTTCCGGTGTCTTCAGATGAAAAATCAAATGACAAAAGCCCGTCAGAAAATGATTCGCCATCAATCGATGATGAAGAAATAGTTGATGAAGACGACGAGGTTACAAGGGATGATAAATTTGGAATTGAAGAGGATGCTGTTGATGAAGAAAGCCCGGAAATAACTGATGAAGAAGACAAAGCGAAAGTGTTCTAACATACTACAACCTATCAGTTTTAAATAGCCGGTACAATATTTAAACCGGCTATTTAATTTAATAGCAAAGAGCATAAAAGAAAACTGGTGTAGCGTAATTTTTGGGTGAAGCGTTATTTGTTACGCCAACCCACTTTCCTATAGCCTTGTTTTCCGGAAAGGCTATCATGAATTGCAGTGCTGTCAAGAGCCGGTAAGTTCAATCATCCCATCGGTTCATCTTTTGTGTTGGAAAGCGGCTTTACTCCTCTGCATCGAATCCCCTAATTTTATACCTTTACGCTAAATAAATAATACAAAATCGATGCAATACAATATCACCTCCATACGCCCGTTTGTTGGCGC
>JANYCA010000206.1 GCA_025360525.1 Chitinophagaceae bacterium
TAATTTTAGTTTTTTTCTAACAACAACTGTCCTACATTCGGCCCCGAACCAAACGATGTATGGGAAAAATTTTATCAGTCTTTTTAGTATTTATTTGTCTTCAATCATCAGCACAAAAAATTACCGGTATAGTTTTTAGCAACACAGGTGATTTATTGCCCTATGCTTCTGTTACCATCAAGGGCACTACCATTGGTGCAAGTGCCAATAACAGGGCCAAATACAGCATCGCAGTAAGGCCCGGAATGTATACGGTAGTTTGTCAGCATATTGGCTATGCCACTCAGGAGAAAACAATTTCGCTTACTAGTGAAGATGCAGAGTTGATGTTCTTTTTATCAGCACAAAAACTGGTAATGAAAGAGGTTGTAATACAAAGTGGAGGAGAAGATCCTGCCTATGCCATCATTAGGCAGGCTATTGAAAAGCGACCCTTTTATAACAAAGAAGTAAATGCATTTTCTTGCGATTTGTACACAAAAGATATGATCAAACTAAGGCGCCTGCCCAAAAAAATTATGGGGCAAAAAGTGCCGGACGAAGACAGGAATAGTATGGGCCTTGATACCACCGGAGCAGGTATAATTTACCTCTCAGAATCCATTGCAAAAGTGGCTGCACAAAAGCCAGGGAAATTTAAGCTGGAAGTAAAAAGCAGCCGGGTAAGCGGCAGTGGCGGCTTTGGATTTTCGTTTCCCACATTTATCAGTCTCTACCAAAATAATGTAATCATTTTTACACAGAAGCTCAATCCACGTGGCTTTATATCTCCCATTGCAGATGGGGCGCTTAACTTTTACAGGTATAAATTTTTAGGTAGTTATTTTGAAGATGGTAAAGAAATCAACAGCATCAGGGTAACACCCAGGCGCAACTACGAGCCGCTTTTTTCGGGTATCATCAATATTACCGAAGGCGATTGGCGTATCCACAGCCTCGATTTAATCCTCACTAAAAAATCTCAGCTGGAAATTATAGACAGCTTAAAAATAACCCAGTTTCATGTACCGGTAAACAGTGAAACCTGGCGGGAAAAAAATCAATTGCTTCATTTTTCTTTTAATCAATTAGGTATTGATGCAGTTGCAAATTTTGTAAATGTATATTCTAATTACAATCTGCAGCCGGTGTTTGAAAAAGGGTATTTTGATAATGTGGTTATTAAGTATGATACGGGTGTAAACAAAAAACCAAAAGCTTATTGGGATTCCATTCGCCCCATGCCGTTGGAAAGAGAAGAGATAAAAGATTACCAGGTAAAAGATAGTATGTATGAAGTTCAGAAAGATTCTGCCCGGAGCAAATACACCATCGATTCCCTCAACAAACGGCAGGGTAAAATTGCTTTGTTGGATGCTTTCTGGAGTGGCATCCGCCGAAGGCATTATTCCATTAATGGTGATTATAGCTGGTCGTTTAATCCGTTGCTGAAAGGGCTGGAATACAACCCTGCAGAAGGTTTGGTAGTGAATGCTTCTGCTGCATATGATAAATACCTGAAACAACCAAAAACAAATCTGTCCATTCAGCCTAACCTTCGTTATGGATTTAGCAACGGGCATTTAAATGGTTGGCTACAGGTTAATTTAAGCACCAGGAATTTTGAGCAAGAAGGGAAATTAAAAAGGCATAGCTGGAGTTTTGCAGCGGGTAGCAGGGTAACCCAGTTTAACAGAGAGAGCCCAATTCAGCCTTTAATCAACAGTATCAGTTCGTTGTTTTATGGCGATAATTTTATGAAAACCTACGAGAATACTTTCGCTGATATTGCCTACACCAAGCGCTACGAAAATGGCTTGCGGATAACTTTGGATGCATTATATGAAGACAGGAAACCGCTGGATAATACAACCAAATTTACGCTGTTTAAAAAAGACAGCAGAAACATTACGCCCAATTATCCAACAGAGCAGTTGAATAGACAGTTTACCCCACATAAAGCATTTATTGTAAGCCTGAATATAAGCTTTAAGCCAGGCCAGCAGTACATTCAGTTTCCTAACAGTAAAGTAGCTATTGGGTCTAAATATCCTACGTTTACGTTTAATTATACAAAAGGCATCAACAATATTTTTGGCAGCAGCGTACATTTTGATAAATGGAAATTGGGAGTTGCCGATGATCTTAATTTTAAAATCGGCGGATTGCTAAAATACCGCTTGGGTATTGGCGGTTTCTTAAACAACAGTAAAGTTTATTTACAGGACTACCAGCATTTTAATGGTAACCTTACCGCAGTTGCCAGCGATTATCTCAACAGTTTTCAGCTGGCAAGTTATTATGGTAATAGCACTACAGCATCCTTTTATTCTGTCGCCCACCTTGAGCATCATTTTAATGGATTGCTTACCAATAAAATCCCTTTTTTCAAAAGACTTAACTGGTTTCTTGTAGCCGGCACCAATACATTTTATGTTAATAACAGCAACAATCATGTGGAAGTATTTGCCGGTATAGAAAACATTCTGAAAATATTCCGGGTAGATTTTGTGGCTGCCTACGAAAATGGCCGCCGTGGCCAAACCGGCTTCCGCATTGGCTTTGGAGGGTTAATTGGCGGCAGTATGAATACATCCGGCAGAGGTAATACTATCTCATTTAATTTTTAATATAGCCGGTACATTTTAATAAAATGTAGAATGGAACATGGATAATTTTATCACTTTTGTCTGCATAAGGTAAAACAGCCATGCATCAGCAGGGTCAAGTCCCCCTCTGCCTTTGGAGAGGGGCTAGGGGTGAGGTCTTACAAACACTAAACCCCACCCGAATTTTATATCTTTGCCATTCAATTTGGTTTGCCCTGCAAGCATCCAATCTTAAAAGATTTTCCACAGCACGTGGAATCAAATTAATTTTTATGGCAGTACTACACAACAGGGTTTCGCAGGTGGAACTTAAAAAGCTTTTGTACCAAGAAACAGAACATCGTACCACCATCTCCTTTTATCAATATTTGGCTATTGACGATCCCAATAAATTTAGAGATGACCTGTATATTAACTTGAATACTTTAAATGTATTTGGTCGGATTTATGTAGCAAAGGAAGGAATCAATGCACAAATAAGTGTACCGGATAGCCAGTTGGATGAATTAAGAACTTATCTGTACAGCATACCCACATTCGATGGGCTACGCCTTAATATTGCCATCGATGATGATGGTAAATCTTTTTGGGTTTTAAAAATTAAAGTAAGGGAAAAAATTGTTGCAGATGGAATTACCGATCCATCGTTTAGCATGGAAAGAAAAGGGAATTATGTAAATGCCCGGCAGATGAATGAACTGCTGAAAGATGAAGAAACGGTGGTAATAGATATGCGCAACCACTACGAATATGAAGTGGGACATTTTACCCGGGCCATTGAATTGCCCAGCGATACTTTCAGAGAACAGCTACCCATGGCGGTGGATATGATGCAAGATAAAAAAGACAAAAACATCATTATGTATTGCACGGGTGGTATCCGCTGCGAAAAGGCCAGTGCCTATATGTTGCACCACGGCTTCAACAACGTTTTTCATTTAGAAGGCGGTATCATCAACTATGCAAAGCAGGTAAATGAGGCTGGCATACAGAGTAAGTTTATCGGGAAAAATTTTGTTTTTGATGACAGGCTTGGAGAAAGAATTACACCCGATATTATTGCCACATGCCATCAATGTGGAAAGCCGGCCGATACACATACCAACTGTAAAAATGATGGCTGTCACCTGTTGTTTATTCAATGTGCGGAATGCGCTGCAACCTACGATGGGTGCTGCTCACCCGAATGCACAACAGTTTATCACCTGCCATTGGAGGCGCAAAAGGTATTACGTAAAGGAATAGATAAAGGCCAGCATATTTTCAACAAAGCCAGGGCAAGGGTAAGACCTCCTATCAAAAATAAAGTGTAGGAAGTGCCCAATAACGGGCAATTTTGAAACTTAAATAAGAAAAATTTTCTTTCATCAATTTTATAAAAAATTTCATGAGTTATTCTGCTAAAATTTCTATATCGGTTAAGAAAAATTTCCTGTCGGTTTGCCTGTTGATAATGGCAACAACTTCAATAGCGCAACCAGCAAAAACAACTTTACCCATTGGTGTTTTTGATTCAGGTACTGGCGGCCTTACGGTACTGAATGCTTTGCTTACCCTTGACTTTTTTAACAACGAAACTGGTGAGCAAAAACCCGATGG
>JANYCA010000042.1 GCA_025360525.1 Chitinophagaceae bacterium
TTTACTTCGCAAATAAAGGCTATTGTGGCCTTGAATAAAAAGTGCTAAAAATTTTTAATGTAAGCCGTTAAGAAATCAAGGCTGTTTGAGCCAGCATAAACTTCAAAGTATTTTACTCTGGTGGCGAGTTCCTTGATTTTAGGTTTATATTGAAAATTTCAGCCTTTTTATTCGCAGCCTTGATTTTTTTTGTTTCTTTTTTTTATCAAGAAAAAAAAGAAAATAGGGTCTAATACAATAGACTAAATACTTTGCGAACTAAATGCCTAATTCTATTAAATTATAATTGATAAATTTCTTTTGCTACCCGAAAGGTGTTGCAGTGTGCCTCTGTAATAATCTTTACATCGGCGCTGTAACCACCGCCCATGGCCACTACACAAGGAATACCCTTTTTGAATAAATGCGTAAAAACAATTTTGTCCCGTTGTTTACAGCCCTCTATCGTTACTTTTAATTTGCCATATTTATCTGTTTCTAAAACATCTACTCCGGATAAATAAAATACCAGGTCGGGCTTTTCCGTTTCAATTAACCGGGGTAAAATATCCCCTAGCAATTTTAAATAAGTATTGTCATCGGTACCATCTTTTAGCGGTACGTCAAGACTACTTTTTTCTTTGTGAAATGGATAGTTATGTTCGCCATGCATGCTAAAAGTAAAAACACGAGGTTCGTTTTCAAACAGTTTGGCTGTTCCGTTTCCCTGGTGTACATCCAAATCAACAATCAGTATTTTATGGGCCAACTTTTTATTTAATAAATAGTTGGCCGCAATTGCCATATCATTTAGCATACAAAAGCCCTCTCCCCTATCTGCAAATGCATGATGTGTACCTCCGGCAATATTAAGCGCCACGCCATTTTCAAAAGCAAAGTGGCAACAATCGATGGTGCCTTGTGTAATCATCAACTCCCGTAAAGTAAGTGCAGGCGATTGAGGAAATCCAATATGGCGTTGCTCTTTTATACTTAAAGTTTGCCCATGCAATCTTTTTAAATAGCCGGCATCATGCGTCCATAATATTATTTCATCGGCGCAAGATATTGGGGCAAATAAATTCTCAGCAGTTATGCTTCCTTCATGCAAAAGCTGCCCGGGTATAAGCTCATACTTAAGCATTGGAAAGCGATGGCCTTCGGGTAAAGGATGGGCATAGATTGGGTCGTAGGCGATTTTCAACAGCTTACTCATGGCTATAATTTAATAATACCGCCTTGCTCGTTTTTTAAATGATTGGCTGGTAGTATTGCAAAAACACTTTCGCCCCGTTTTGGTTTAATGGGATGACTACCCGTGAACCTACTAAAGGCAGGCAACACAGCAAACTGGCTGGAAAAATAAAAACAGGGAAGCTTAATAAATTGTCGGCCGGCACCTCGTATGGATATGCCGGGATGAATATGTCCGCTGAAAAAATAGGGCGCTACAGCTACCTCATTTTGTACTTCCGTAATATCATGTACAAATGAAAAGGAACCAATTTGTAAACTGTTTTCTATAACTGAAATGGTTGCATCGTTGTACCAATCTTTTTTTAAGACATCATGGTTTCCTCTTATTAATTGAATCGGTAGGCTCTTAAAATCGTTTCTCCATTTTTTAAACAAATCAAGTTCTTTATTAGCATGACTGTGAAACATGTCGCCAATAACTACCACTTGCTGCGGTTTAAAAAATTTTATTTGTGTTACCAGACGCTGCAGATCTTCTTTATAAATGGCTTGTGGTACAGCAATGCCCTCCTTTCTAAAATGACCGGTTTTGCCAAAATGCAAATCGGACAAAAAGAGCATTTTCTCTTCTTCCCAAAAAACACAACGATCATTTGATAATGAAAAAGTATTGCCTGCAATGTGGTGTTGTACAATTTGTTGCATAAAAAGTGACCGTAAACCGCTTCAGGATATAGTTATTGGATAATTGGTTTTGATATAATCCATTTTGTATTTACATTACAAAGAAAACTTAAAACAATGACCGACCAATCAAATTTCTCTGAATTAGACAAACCAACTTTAAGCAGCAGCTTAAATGTTTTGACCATCCTAACTTTTATAGGATCTGGTATCTCAATTATTTTTTCACTGGCAAGCCCTGCCATTCTAAAGTTTTCAAAAAGTTTTATGGACAAAGCTGCAACATCCGGGCAGGAGTTAAGTTCAAAACAATTAGAAGATATGGATAAAGGCAGGCAGGCAATAGAACTGGCGCAGGCAAATATGGTCCCTTCCATTATTGTGGGTGTGCTTGGTGCTGTACTTTGTATTGTAGCAGCAGTTATGATGCGCAAACTAAAAAAAGATGGCTATTGGATTTATATTGCCGGCGAATTATTGCCATTGATTACAGCTTTTATTTTGATGGGTACCAGACAATTTACAGGCATCACCAGTGTAATTCTTGCAGTTTGCATCCCGGTATTATTTATTATTCTGTATACATTACAGAAAAAAAACCTGGTGAATTAATTGGGTTTATCTATTTCCCTAGTTGTGCCTGCATCTTCTTTATCCTGTCTTCCAGTTTTTCGGAAGTAAGGCTGTTCCGGTTAAGGCCATCCGCTAAAATAGGAAAACAAAAGGGGGTAAGTTGTTTAGGAAATGTAACAACGATATTGCTTAGGCTGATTCTTTTATAGGCATCCCGTAGCCTTACTTCTTCCATTTGCTGACTCATCACTTCGTTGTAAGCCTGACGGAGCAATAAATTACCAGGATCGTATTCACTAAATACATTAAATAACAGCCCGGCGTTGCTTTGCAAATGCCGGGCTTTCATTTGCTCACCCGGCATCCCCTGAAAAATTAATCCTCCAATAACCGCTATATCCCTGAATTTACGCTTGGCCATTTCAGTAGCATTCACACTTTTCTGGATATCTGCCAGCAAATTTTCCTGCGTAAATAATTCATACACGTTGCTGTCATCCACCGGCACAGGCTGGTCGCTAAGCAACTCAAACCCATAATCGTTCATTGCAATTGAAAAGGTGATGGGTGTAATTTTACTAATACGAAATGCAAGGATAGCTGCCATCGCTTCATGAACCAGGCGGCCTTCAAAAGGATATACAAAAAGATGATAGCCGTCTTTTGTTTCCATATGCTCAATCAACAATTCATTTTCGGCAGGAATTATGGAAAGTTCAGCCTGCAGGTCAAGCAATGGTTTCAATGCAATAAACTCTTCACTTTCAAATCCATTCAGTGGATGTGGGCTCATTTCCTTCCGCAGCATCAACCCAAGATTTGCCGTAAGCGACATTCGGCCACCCATCCAGCTTGGCACCAAACTTTTTTTGGCAGTAGATTTTTTTACCAGCACTGTCATATCCTTAATCATTACAAACTGCAGGTTTCTACCTGCAAGCGTAAACACATCACCTTCTTTTAACCTGCTGATAAAATATTCCTCTATTACGCCAATATAACCACCGCTCATAAACTTCACCTTTAGCATGGCGTCACTAACGATAGTGCCAATGTGCATCCGGTGCCGCATGGCCAGCCGGCGGTTGGCAATTTTATAAACCCCGTCTTCAATAATTAGTTTTTTATACTCGTCATATTGCTGCAAAGCCTTGCCACCGCTGGTGATAAAGTGAATCACTTCCTGCCACTCCTCCTCCGTTATTTCGGCAAAACAATAAGTGCTTTTTATCTCTTTAAATATTTTTTCGGGCACAAACCCATCTCCTACAGATAGGGTGCATAGGTATTGCACCAGTACATCAAAACAAAGTAGCATTGGCTCTTTGCTTTCAATATAGTCCTGCTTAATGGCTGCTTTTAAAGCGGCAACTTCAATCAATTCCAACGAATGGGTGGGCAAAAAATAAATTTTACTTACAGCACCTGGCTGATGCCCGCTTCGTCCTGCTCTTTGTAAAAATCTTGCCACACCTTTGGGCGAGCCCACCTGTATTACGGTGTCAACCGGGCGAAAATCAACCCCCAAATCAAGACTTGCGGTACACACCACTGCTTTTAATTTTCCTGTGTGTAAATTTTCCTCTACCCACAAACGCAATTCTTGCTCAATGCTACCATGGTGCAATGCAATGGTACCGGCCAACTCCGGTGCAGCATCCAGTAAAGCCTGATACCACCTTTCACTCATTCCCCTGGTATTAATAAAGATGAGGGTGGTGGTATGTTGATTAATAATGGGAATTACTTTATCCACCATCTTTATTCCCAAATGCCCGGCCCAGGGATATTTTTCAATTTCATCGGGGTAGATTGATTGCACCTCGATGTTCTTTTGTATGTTGGCTTTAATGATTGTGCCCACAGCTTCGTTGCCATGGAAGAGTGGATAGAGTAACACATGCTTTGCCTCAATAAGATTGCCGATGGTGGCCGATATTCCCCAAACACTTACGGGGTTGTTATTATTAAAACAATGCGATACAATCCTTGATAATGCCAGCTCTACCTGTACGCCACGCTTGCTGCCCAATAATTCGTGCCATTCGTCTACAGCAATTATTTTAAGTGTTTTAAAGTTGTCGGTATAATTTTTTTGTGCCAGCATTAAGTGCAGGCTCTCCGGAGTTATGATATATACTTCGGGCATCAGGCGCTTGTGCTTTGCCCGGTCGGCTTGCGTAGTATCGCCATTCCTGATACCTACTTTCCATTGCAATCCTAGTTCCTCAATCACTTCTTCCATCGCCCTGCCAATGTCTTTTGCAAGCGCCCTCAACGGTGTTATCCAAATTAATTGCAGGCCGTTTTTTGTTTGGGTAGTATAATTTTCGGGATGTTGGTTGATGAAATTTATAACCGCCCCTATAAAAACAGCAAACGTTTTGCCGCAACCGGTTGGTGCGTTAATAAGACCGCTTTTGTCAAGGACGATCTGTTGCCAGGCCTGCTGCTGAAACAGAAATGGTTGATGACCCTTGCCTGCAAGCCATTCGTGAATGATATGATAACCTTTGGTGGAAATAAGTTTCAATGAAAATATTTTATCAGTACCCTTTGCAATTATCGTATAAATAAATACTGAAGGGTAAGGTGCAAAATTAGTAAGTATTACTAGTGAAAAACAGTATGTTTAAAAACAGTAATGGCAGTCGGCAGAACTAATTAATCAATTGGTAATATTTACCAAAATAAACTTTAAAATAAAATATATAATGATATCTCTCATACTTCCCTTTGACTGTTATCAATTTCTATAAAGCATTTGATGGTGAAATTTGTTTTGTAAATTTTAGCCGGATTATACAAGGCTTAAAAGAATCAAATTTAAATTAGGTATTAAATATTCTAAACCAGTTAAAAAAAAATATATGCAAACCGCCCATATTAACAGTCCATCATCAGAACATGCCGAATGGCTTAGTGAACTTAGTTTTCATAAAGATGAATTAGCCATTTTTAAAAAACAGCTCACAGACGTTGCGGGAAAAAATACAGCAGTAGAAATAATGAAACTAGTGGAACATTTTGAAAATCAGTTTTTAGTAAGAACAGAAAATATTGATATTCTCCACCATGATATTAACGAACATTTGGGCAAGATTGCACAAGGATTACAAGAAAAAACCAACCAGCTTTTACGGGACGAAGCCAGCCACCATAGAACATTAAAAGAAAAATACAATACGGAAAGCAAATTGTTTGCAGACTTAAAAGCTGAGTTCAACAAATTTTTAAGTAAAGTACTTTGAGTACATTTTACATTACCATTATTGCTTCGATGACAATAATCATATTTTGTTTTGACGCTGGTCACCTTCAAGATGTTTTATTATTATGATTTTTGCCAAGAAATAACTAATTACGAAAACTCATTTTAAAATACTCGGCTGAAACCTAAGTAAAAGAATGGAAAAAGGTAAACTTAGTAATACAAAAAATGATGTAGAATCTCTTTGTTCACAGGATTCTTTAAGAGATAAGTTGAAGGAGATTGAAAATAAATATGAGGAGTTGAAACATAATTTCATGAACTTTTTATCTGCCATTTTAAAACACTAACCAGTTAACTAAATAAAAAACAAAGGAAGTACAATCAGGATTATTGCTAGCCATAGGCATTTGCCCCAGCGGTGTTTTTAAAGTTGGTAAATACCGCAGGCCATTTTGCCTTTTTTTTGATGATTTTTTGTATTGTATTCCGTTACGGAAGTTTATTCCTGTAATAAATAAGCCTGATTGTTTTTTTCATTTTACAGCCACTACAATTTGTGCGGTGGCTGAATTCTAAAAATTAAACTCAAAAAAATATTACCACTTCTTCTACCATACCAATAGCCTGCTACCACTGCGGCGAAACCTGCGACGAAATAGTTACAGCAGATGAAAAATGCTTTTGTTGCCAGGGGTGCAAACAAGTGTACCTGATGCTGAGCGAAAACAATTTGTGCAACTATTACAATTTTGATAAGAATCCGGGTATTAAAGTAAAGGGTAAATTTTTATCCGAAAAATTTGCTTATCTCGATGACGAAACGGTGATAAAAAAGCTGGTACAATACAACAGCGATAACCAAACAAATGTTGTTTTCAACTTACCCCAAATGCATTGTTCCTCCTGCATCTTTCTGCTGGAAAACCTGCACAGGATTGAACCTGCCATCATAAAATCACAAACAAATTTTCAGCGCAAAGAGGTGTTGGTGATTTATAATCCACAACTTTTTTCTTTACGGAAAGTGGTGGAGTTACTGGCATTTATTGGCTACGAGCCGCCCATTAGTTTACGGGATACCAACAAAAAAAAAGCCACCCAGTTTAATAAAAAAAGAATGTATAAAATTGGCATCGCAGGCTTTTGTTTTGCCAATATTATGATGCTGAGCTTTCCGGAATATTTTTCAACGGGCAATATAGAACAGGCAGGCCTTAAACAAACATTTACCTGGCTAAACTTTGCTTTATCGCTACCGGTATTATTTTTTGCAGCCGGTGATTTTTTTGTTTCAGCCTGCAAAGGTCTCCGGCAAAAGACGCTGAATATAGACACGCCCATTGCCCTTGCGATAGTAGTAACCTTTGCAAGAAGTTATTTCGAAATTATTACAGGTACCGGTGCAGGCTACCTCGATTCCGGAAGTGGCATTGTATTTTTTATGCTGATTGGGCGCTGGTTCCAGGATAAAACCTACGATTCTTTTTCTTTCGACAGGGATTACCAGTCTTATTTTCCGCTGGGTGTAACTGTTATTAGCAATGGCGAAGAAAAAAACATTCCGGTAACCCAGTTAAAAAAAGGCAACCGCATCATTATCCGTAACGAAGAGATGATACCTGCGGACGCCCTGTTACTAAAGGGAAATGCCCATGTTGATTATAGTTTTGTGAGTGGCGAAAATGTACCCATTCAAAAACATACGGGCGAGCTGATATATGCCGGAGGCAAACAAGCCGGCAGCGCCATTGAACTTGAAATTGTAAATGAAGCCTCGCAAAGCTATATTACCCAATTGTGGAATAACGATGTATTCAGCAATAAAAAAAATGCAGCCAAATCCTATATCCATCCATGGGCAAGTTATTTTACCCTGGTACTTTTCTCCATTGCATTTGTAACCCTTGGCTATTGGTGGATGCATGATGTTAGCAAAATTTTACCCGCTGTTTCTTCGGTCTTAATTGTGGCTTGTCCCTGCTCGCTGTTGCTATCGGCCACCTTTACCTATGGTAATATGTTGCGCATTTTTGGAAGAAACAAACTGTATTTAAAAAACGCCTCTGTAATAGAAGCGATGGCTAAAGTAAACAGCATTGTTTTAGATAAAACGGGCACTATTACCCAAAGTCATTCAACTAAGGTTTTATACGAAGGAACTCCGCTGTTACCAAAGGAACTATCGGTAATAAAGAAAATTGTAAACCAATCATCTCACCCGTTGAGTAAAATAATTGCAGCTGAGTTGTACGATGTAGCTGAAAGTACAGCCCCTTTAAAAGACTTTAGGGAAATTGCGGGCAAAGGTTTGGAAGCCAGGCTGGATAACATTCCTGTACGAATTGGATCCGCCGCTTTTGCCAACCAGTATACCAGCGGCATCGTAACACACGATACGGGCACACACATACATGTGTCCATTAATAATGTTGACATGGGCAGGTATAAAGTAAGCAACCAATATAGAAATGGTGTTGCTCATCTTGCAAAAAAATTAACGAATCAGCAGTACAAACTGCATATTTTATCAGGAGATAACGACTCTGAAAGAACCAATTTAATTAAACTATTTGGCAGCAATGCATCAATGGAGTTTTACCAAACACCCCAGCAGAAGCTGGAATACATCAAACATCTTCAATCGGCTAACCAAAACGTGCTGATGCTCGGCGATGGATTAAACGATGCCGGTGCATTGATGCAAAGTGAAGTTGGCATTGCGGTTAGTGATAATACTGCCCAGTTTTCCCCTGCAAGTGATGCCATCCTGCATGGCGAAAAGGTGCATTTGCTCCATCAATTTTTAGCCTATGCCAAATCGGGCAAACACATTGTTACCGCTAGCTTTACGCTCTCTATTCTCTATAATATAGTAGGGTTGTCATTTGCCGTACAAGCAAGTCTTTCACCTATTGTAGCTGCCATACTGATGCCGGCGAGCAGCATTAGCATCGTATTGCTGGTAACGCTACTATCTTCTTTAAGTGCAAAAGCGAAAGGATTGTAAGATTGTTTTTGCCAGCAGGAATTTCTATTATCGTGTCTCATTTTTTATTTAGTTACACATTAGGCAAAGAATGAAATATCAACAATTGATCGTTTCAAAATACCTAACCAGCTATTGATGTGTTTGTATGCTATAAGTTGCTGAAGCTTGATTTTTATTTCTTTTTTCTAAGAATTAAAAAAATACTTTTTATGGGTGAAGGAAAAATTCGGACCATATTCATTTTGTGGAGAGTAAATAGAAGTTGAGGTTTTTTTGGAAAGTTACCATTTTAAGATTTGGCTACTGAAACAAAAATTATTTTTATGAAAATGAATAATGAATATCAATTACGCCAGAGGCGTAGCCTATTTGTAGATAATGAAAGATAAAGTATTTTGCCCCAGAGGGGCAACCTCCTATATTGGTTAATCATACATTTCAAAGAGATACTCATCTTTAAAATCAATTTCAAATAATTTCAACAGGCTGATCGTATCACCCATGACTTTTAATTTATCAGGTTGCCCCGCTGGGCAATGTCATTAAGTTAAGAAGGTAATAAGGTTATTGGATTTTTATTCTGTTTTCTACTAAGGTTTTTCTTTAACCTTAGTAGAAAAATATACCTATAGCAGTGAACCTTATTACCTTATTTGCGCTTACTGTCCTTAACTTAATGACATTGCCCGCTGGGGCAAAATAAACGTAAATTATTTTCTACAAAGAGACTGCCCCGCCAGGGCAAAGGGTGCAAAGCAGATTAAAATCTATGTGGCTATTCTCTTAAAATATGTATAGCTGATAATGCATACAGACTATAAAATATTTCATAAACAATGCTTTTGTTCACTTACTCCCCACGAAATGCAGGTGATCCAAAGATTCCTCCGGTAATCTCAATTATTTTTTGATACAATTGTTTTTTTTGATCCTACTCAACTAATTCGTCTACCTTAATTAACCCTATCGCCGATAAAAGCGCCACATAGATATAAAGTACAAGAGAGCGACGCAACTATTTACCACATTGTTTTTTAGCCCGGACAAAAAAAATAAAAAATAAAGTTTTGGCGACTGATTTATATCATACGCAACCTTGATAATGCTCACCCTTTAGTTTTATGCGTACTGGTACTTTTGACACCAATCATAAAACGTTTTTAATTGAGTGCACTATTCCTTTTAATTGGTATCAGCATTATCGTTGCCGGCTCGTTTCTCACTGCTTTTTTATGGAGTGTAAAAAGCGGCCAGTATGACGATGACTATACCCCTTCTATTAGAATGTTATTTGATGATGACATAAAAGAAGAATCAAAACCAATTGTAAAAAAAAAAATAAATAAATGATGCAGGTAGAAAAATTCTATTACGACAACCGAATAGTTAAAGACTTTGCTTACGCTACCATTTTATGGGGCGTAGTAGGCATGCTGGTAGGCCTATGGGTAAGTTTACAGCTGGTTTTCCCATCCTTAAACATTACACAATACGGCTCATTTGGAAGGCTACGGCCATTGCATACCAATGCGGTAATATTTGCATTTGTAGGTAACGGTATTTTTATGGGTGTTTACTATTCGTTACAACGCCTTTGTAAAGCAAGAATGTTCAGCGATACCCTTAGCAAAATTCACTTTTGGGGTTGGCAGCTAATTATTGTTGCTGCAGCCATTACTTTACCATTGGGATTTACTACCAGCAAAGAATATGCAGAACTGGAGTGGCCAATTGATATTGCCATTACCCTTATATGGGTTGTATTTGGCTGGAACATGATTGGCACAATTATTAGACGGCGGGAAAAACACCTATATGTTGCTATCTGGTTTTACATTGCCACATTGGTTACTGTTGCCGTTTTGCACATTGTTAATTCGTTTGAATTACCCATTTCGTTATTTAAAAGTTATAGCTGGTACGCCGGCGTACAGGATGCTTTGGTGCAATGGTGGTATGGTCATAATGCCGTAGCATTCTTTTTAACTACACCCTATTTGGGTTTGATGTATTACTTTATGCCAAAGGCTGCTAACAGGCCGGTATATTCTTACAGGCTCTCCATCATTCACTTTTGGTCGCTGATATTTTTATACATCTGGGCTGGTCCGCACCACCTGTTGTACACCGCATTGCCCAACTGGGCGCAATCGCTGGGGGTGGTATTTTCGCTGATGCTCATCTTCCCAAGCTGGGGTGGAATGATTAATGGCTTACTTACGCTGCGTGGCGCCTGGGATAAAGTACGGGACGATGTTATTTTAAAATTTATGGTGGTAGCTGTCACCGCTTATGGAATGGCGACTTTTGAAGGCCCCATGTTATCGTTAAAAAGTATCAGTGCTGTTAGTCATTATACCGATTGGATAATAGCACACGTGCACGTTGGTGCGTTGGGCTGGAATGGTATGCTGACTTTTGGTATAATTTATTGGCTGATACCAAGATTATTTTCTACGAGTTTGTATTCAAAAAAACTGGCCAATTCTCACTTTTGGCTATCTACACTTGGCATTGTATTTTATGCCGTACCCATGTATTGGGCAGGGTTTACACAAAGCAGCATGTGGAAACAATTTACCGAAGCTGGTCAGTTGAAGTATACATTTTTAGAAACCGTAACCTACATGAAACCATTTTACGCCATGCGGTCTTTGGGCGGTACTTTGTATTTGCTGGGAACCTGTTTGATGGTGTATAATATTTACAAAACTGTAAAATCCGGAAGCCTTGTAGCCAACGAAGCCGCAGAAGCAGCACCGCTGTTAAAAGATAATGAAAAGCATGCGGGTGAACACTGGCACCGGTGGATTGAAAGAAAACCAGTTCAGATGATGGTGATTAGTTTAATTGTAATTCTTATTGGCGGTGCAGCAGAAATGATACCTACCTTTTTAATTAAATCAAACGTGCCAACCATTAGTAGTGTAAAACCCTACACCCCACTGGAGTTGCAGGGAAGAGATATTTATGTAAGAGAAGGCTGTTATGTATGTCACTCGCAAATGATACGTCCTTTCCGAAGCGAAACAGAACGGTATGGTGAATATTCCAAAGCCGGGGAGTTTGTATATGATCATCCATTTCAATGGGGCAGCAAAAGAACCGGGCCAGATTTAGCAAGGGAAGGTGCCGGTAATTTAAAGAAAACAGACGGCTGGCATTTCCGCCATTTCAGGGAACCATCTTCCATGAGCGAAGGTTCTATTATGCCTGCTTATTCATTTTTGCTGGAACAGGATTTAGACATCTCAACCACCGAAGCTAAAATAAGAGCCATGCAAACTTTGGGCGTTCCTTACGAAAAAGGATATGATAAACTGGCGGTAGCAGACCTGGTAGCACAATCACAGGGAATTGCAGATAATTTAAAAAATGATAGTATCCGGATATCTCCTAAAAAAGAAATCATTGCATTAATTGCTTACCTGCAAAGGATGGGTACTGATATCGCCAAACCATTAACTGTTCAAAATAAATAACCATGTATAAATTCATAAAAACCTACACCGAACAAATGCATGCGGCTACAATTTATCCCTTGTTTTCGCTGCTGGTATTTTTTATCTTTTTTATTGTGCTATTATATTTTGTAAAAAAGATGGATAAAACTACCATAACCGAAATATCCAATATCCCGCTGGATTTGGATGAAACAACTACTACCGGCAATTAAAAAATATAACTGTCTATGTTACACAAAAAAATAACAAATAAAATAACGCTTTCAATGCTTGTGGCTACCTGCCTTAGCATAATTGCACAGGCACAGGTTGCAGCAGGAGTTGCTGCTCCCACAACAGTAAGTTCCGGAAGTAATTTGCTTGCCGTACTATTGGTGATTACTTCGTTGGCACTGGCATTTGTAATTTGGGGTATGGGGCAGGTGCTGTTAACCCTTTCTAAACAGATGCTTCAAAAACAACAAAATTCCGGTACAACAACTATTGTAACGATACTGATATTGATGGTTTGCTTACCGGGTATTTCATTTGCACAGGATGCAGCAAAAGCAATAGTACCAGAGGCTCTACCCAATTATGGCGGTTTATCCGCTACTACTTTTTATATGCTGGTGAGCGTTATAGGAGTGGAAATAGCAGCCATTTTTTTTCTAACCTTTTCTATTAAAAGAGTGTACGATGAATTGGTGCCGAAAAAAGTAGTTGCTGTAGTAGAGCAAAAAGAAAAGTGGTGGAGCAACCTCGACCAAAGATTCCTTACAAAGGCTGTACCCGTAGAAAAAGAGGCAGATCATTTACTGGATCATAATTATGATGGCATCAGAGAATTGGATAACGCTTTGCCCCCCTGGTGGAAATACGGTTTTATTATCACCATTGCAATTGCCTTTCTATATCTTATAAATTTTCATGTACTAGGTATTGGAAAAAATCCAACAGAAGAGTACGCAACTGAAATGCAGGTTGCTAAAATTAAGTTAGAAGAATTTGAGGCAAAGAATAAAGACAGGATAGACGAAAGCAGTGTTCCAATGGCAGATGCTTCAGGTGTTAAACAAGGTGGAGAATATTATGCAGCCAATTGTATAGCCTGCCATGGCAAACAGGGTGAAGGTGGTGCCGGACCTAATTTAACGGATAATTACTGGCTGCATAAAGGTTCTATCAACGACGTTTATCAAACCCTTAAAAATGGCTACCCTGCAAAGGGTATGGCCGCCTGGGCAAATAAATTTAATCCCAAAGAAATCAGTTTTATCGCCAGCTATGTTAAAACATTAAAAGGCAGCAATCCTCCGGGGGCAAAAGTACCGCAGGGTGATATTTATGAAGAAGGAGCTACAGCAGTTGCGGTTTCAAAAACAGACAGTACAAAACCAGTAACAAACAATTTACCTATTGTTACTAAAAACAGTCCATGGGAGAATTAAAGACAATATCCGTTCAAGAATCATTCAGAGATTCAGTTGCCACTATTAGTAAAGAAGGTAAACGGAATTTTATTGCACCCAAAAAGCCGGTGGGTAAATTGTATAATTTACGCACCTGGTTTAGCGTCTTTTACCTGATCGTATTTTTTACGCTGCCTTTTATTAAGATAAATGGAGAACCATTTCTTATGATAAATGTGCTAGCAAGAAAATTCATTTTGTTTGGGGTAATATTTTGGCCGCAGGACTTTTTCATTTTCGGTATTGGGATGGTTACGTTTATTGTATTTATTATCCTGTTTACAGTAGTATTTGGAAGGGTTTTCTGCGGGTGGGCCTGCCCCCAAACCATTTTTATGGAAATGGTTTTTCGTAAAATTGAGTACCTGATTGATGGCGATGCCACACAGCAAAAGCAGCTGAGCGCTATGAAGTGGAACGGGGAAAAAATAAGAAAAAGAGCAATAAAATTCATTTTATTTTATGCGCTTTCTTTTTTAATCGCCAACTTCTTTCTTGCCTATTTTATCAGTATGGATGAATTGATAGAACACATTACCCACCCTGCTAAAAATATCGGCACATTGATATCTCTGTTGGGGTTTAGTACGGTATTCTTTTTTGTATACTGGTGGTTTAGAGAGCAGGTTTGCATTGTGGTTTGTCCTTATGGACGATTGCAGGGTGTGTTACTGGATAAAAACTCCATTGTGGTTGCGTACGATCGCCTGCGTGGTGAGCCAAGAGGAAAACCGGGCAAGCTACATAAAGAAGAAAAACATGCTGGCAGCTGTACCGGTTGTAAGGGCACAGGCGCCTGTAATGACATTGAAGTTAAAATGTTGGCTGTAGTTCCGCTGGTGCAGCCTGCACCCGGTGATTGTATTGACTGCTTTGCTTGTGTAAGGGTATGCCCCACAGGTATTGATATACGTAACGGCACGCAACTGGAATGTGTAAACTGCACAGCCTGCATAGATGCCTGCGATGCTATTATGACCAGCATTCACAAACCGGTTGGTTTGGTTCGCTATGCATCTGAAAACAGCATTACCACCAAACAAAAACTAAAATTAAATATCCGGATAAAGGCCTACAGCTCCGTATTGGTGTTACTAATAGGCTTGCTGGTGTTTTTATTGGCGAGTAGAAATGATGTGGATGCAAGACTAATGCGTACATCCGGAATGACGTACACTCCTTTGCCTGATGGAAGAATTGAAAATTTATACAGTCTTAAACTGGCAAATAAAACACGTAAGGATATAGTTATCGATATGAAACTGGAGCATATTGAAGGAGAAATAACCCTGGTGGGAAGCAGTAAAACAATTGCAAAAAAAGAAGATTATACCATATTGCAGTTTTTTATCAAACTAAATAGAAAAGATGTAGTGGGCTGGAAAACACCTGTAGAAATTGGACTGTATGAAAATGGAAAAAAAATGAAAATAATCACTGCCAGCTTCATTGGGCCGGAAGTTTACAACTAATTATTGTACCCACCCCCTGAGGGAAACGTCATGGATTTATAATAAATTTTAAGGGTGAATTTTAATAATTAATCCCACAGCTTTCTTACAGGGAATGAATTAAACTTTAAAACAATTATATTTTATAACCAACATCAGGTATAAAAGCAAAAATTTAAATTATGAACTGGGGATATAAAATATTAATCGTTTACAGTGCCTTTGTGCTAGGAATAGTTTTTATGGTATACAAGTCGAGCCAACAAAATACCGACCTCGTAACAACAGATTATTATGCCAAAGAACTGGTATACCAGGACAGAATTGATGAAGCAAAAAGAACCTCCTTATTATCTGCACCTGTATCAATTGTAGAAAAAAACAGGCAGCTTGAAATTGTGTTCCCAAAAGAGTTTGCTGATAAAAAAATTACCGGTAGTGTAAAAATTTATTTTCCTGCCGATGAAAAAAAAGATGCTGTAAAAAGTTTTGAAACAGCCGGTGGAAGAGTAAATATGCCTGTACCAGAAAAAAACAAAGGCTTTCATTATGTACAGGTTAGCTGGGTTGCTGATGGCCTGAATTATTATTACGAACAAAAAATAAATTTATAAAATGTTACCTGTATTATTTGCAGCTTTAACAATGGGGATGATTGGCAGTTTTCACTGCATCGGCATGTGCGGGCCTATTGCCTTTGCGTTGCCTTTGAACAATGATAGCAATCTTGCAAAGTTTTTTGGCAGCTTACTTTATAATATTGGACGAATAACCACTTACAGCTGCATCGGCTTTTTGTTTGGCCTTGCAGGTAAAGGATTATCCATAATCGGCTTTCAGCAAGGGCTATCTGTTGTATTGGGAGCTTCTATTCTTATTGTAATGTTGTTAGCCAAATGGGGAACAGTAAAACTACATGTGCCACCGGTTTTTTCATCTGCCGGCGCAGGTATTCGTACTGCAGTGGGTAAATTATTTTTGAAGAGAAATTTTGGTGCATTGTATTTGATCGGGTTGTTGAACGGTCTGTTGCCCTGCGGCCTTATTTATATGGCTGTTGCCGGTGCAGTAGCCACTGCAGACCCTGTAAAGAGTGCTTTGTTTATGGCGGCTTTTGGTGCAGGCACTTTACCGGTTATGTGGGCAGTTTCATTTTTTGGGAATTTTATAAACATGGAAGTACGAAAAAGAATCCGAAACCTGTACCCATATATTATGGTGGTAATGGCTTGCTTGCTGATATTGCGGGGCATGGGGCTGGGCATAGGTATGATAAGCCCTGCCGCAGCATCTGATAAAAAAAATATGATTGAGTGTGGTGTAAAACATTAAAACCTTTCAGCAAAAAAACTGTTGATTGGTATGATGAAAAGTAGAACGTTTGTTACTATAAAAAGGAATTTGATGGAAAAGAATAAAACAGATCAGGTAGTTCAGGAATGCATGGCATGGGAGCGGCTGCTTGATTTTTTTAAACAGGAAAACAGTCATTTAAAAATAAGGTTGAGTGAAGTACTGGACAATAAGACAGATAAGGATTTTCTTGCACTGGCAGAACATTTCCAAAATCAGTTTATTTTAAAAGATGAATTTGTAGATGAGATGTCGCATGATGTAAGAGAGCAGGAAAAAACCCTGGTTGTTGTGGCTGAAAAAAAGGCTAACATTGAAGAGCGCCTGATAAAAAAACAACAAAAAATCCGTAACGAAATGGAGTTCCTGGAGAAAGATTTCAACAGAATAAAAAATGAGTTTAATAAATACCTGGTATCGGTATTGTAATATTTTTTTTAAAACATTTTTTAAAATACCCAGTTATAAACGACATGGCATTTTAAAATTAGTTAAGCATCAACAATAATTTTTTTTCATTCATAATTATAATATTACCCTCCTTAATTTCAATTAATTTTTCATTTTTAAAATCGCTAAGCGTCCGTATTAGTGATTCGGTTGCTGTACCGGCAATATTGGCAAGGTCTTCTCTGGAAATATGCATCGAAAATTTACCTTCGCTTTGTTTGTGATATTTATTTTGAAGGGTAATTAATGCATCTGCCACTCTTTTGCGTAATGAATTGTAGGCTAGTCCTAGCAATTGTTGCTCCCTTTCAGTTACATTTTTTGCAAGAAGCTGAATAAACTTTTTGGTTACCTCTTTATTGTTATTGAGCAGGTACTCAAAATCTTCTTTTGGAATAATAGCTATTTCACAGTTATCAATTGCTTCGGCAGATTCTTTGTAAACAGTTTCTTCCAGCAAAGCAGTATATCCTAAAAAATCCCCTTCATTATACAAACCAATCGTCAGCTCTTTGCCATCTTCATTTACCTTGTACGTTTTTATTTTTCCTTTTAAAATATAATATAGCCTTGCCGGGTGGTTACCCTCGGAATAAATAAGCTGTTTTTTTTTATAGTTATTTATACTCCTGTCTTCGGCCAAATGATCAAGGGCATCCTTACCAGTAAATTCATTCAGCATCTGCTTCATGCCTTCGGCAGTAGTTTCGTACTCTTTCCGCATCAGCTCGGTTTTTTTTAGCCGGCGTTCTACTGCAGTTAATAATTCAAGCTCCGCAAAGGGTTTGGTAATATAGTCATCTGCACCCATTTCCATTCCTTTTCTAAGATCACTTCGCTCTGCCTTTGCACTCAAAAAAATAAATGGTACATGTTGTAATGATTCATTTTTATTTAACAGGTGCAACACGCCATAACCATCTAAAACCGGCATCATAATATCGCAAATAATAAGATCTGGCTTATTTTGTAATGCCATCTCCACACCTATTTTTCCGTTTTCGGCTGTATGCACATTGTATCCGGCGAGCTCCAGTATCTCCGCCGTATTTTCCCTGATCTCGATATTGTCTTCAATCAGTAATAATTTTATCATAGAAATAATTTATGCTTTTACTATTTTGTCCTGTTTAAATGTAACAATAAATTCGGTACCCTTTTCCAGTTCACTTTCAAAGTTTATCTGGCCATTCATTAATTCTATGTATTTGCTTACAATATGCAGCCCTAGCCCGGTACCTTGAATGTTAGTGGCATTTTTACCACGAAAAAAACGTTCAAATAAATGCTCCTGGTCTTCTGCAGAAATTCCCATGCCAGTATCTTTTATACAAAGAGAAATACTTTTATTTTTTGTTGTACTCGCTACCGAAATAAAACCTCCCTCCGGAGAAAACTTAATGGCATTGGATAACAGGTTTATAAGCACGTTACGCAATAAAGAAGGATCGAGTGTTATCAATGTATCTCCCGCATGGGTTAGCACAATTTTTTGTCTTGGTTTTGCTATAACCTGCAATTCGTTGCAAATAGATTGAAGCAGTTCCTTTATGTTGAACTCAACCATATGTGCCATCACTTTTCCATCTTCTATTTTTCCAATTGATAAAAACTCATTCAATAAATCGGTCAAATTACTAACAGAAGATTTGATACGCATGATGTGCTTGTCACGTTTTGCCTGTTCATCTGTTTGTGTGTATTTTGCTACCAATGATGCTGAGGACAGGATGGTGCTTAAAGGTGTTCGGAATTCATGCGATGCCATTGAAACAAACCGGCTCTTAAGGTCGCTCAGCTCTTTTTCTTTACTTAATGCTTTAGAAAGTTCATCCTTAGATTCCTGCAATTGTTGGAGTGTTTGCTGTAATTGATTGGTACGCAATTCAACTTTTTCTTCAAGTTCATTGTTAAGTCCTTCAATTTTGGAATTGATACTGGCCAGTTGTTCCTTTTGCGACAACACAGCATTCTCTATTTCTTTTCGCTTAGAAATATCACTGATAAAAGCGATGGTAAAATGTTCGTCATTGCTAATAAAATTACTCAAACTTATTTCTACCGGAATTTCAGTTCCATCCTTTTTTAAACCGTATAAATCAAACCCCAGTCCCATCGACCGTGGACGAGGATTAATTTCGTATTCGGACCGATGTCCTACATGCCTTTGGTGATATCGGGCGGGTATCAGCGTTTCAATTTTTTTCCCTTGCAATTCCAAAGGATCGAAGTAACCAAACTGCTTAAGCAAAAAATTATTGACCATTACAATTACCCCCTTACCGTTTGCCACTAATATACCCATTGAAGCATATTGAAACAATGCCTGGAATCTATCAGACTCTTTTATAGCAATTTCTCTTTCAATATTATCCATGCAAATTTTTATGTTGTGTAAAAATAATGATTCAACCATCAAATACCGAACTAACACGCTTTATTTGTGATACATGGTAATTGGTAACGAGGTTAAGTAAATGTAGTTGATGTGGCGGGCACTGTCTACTCCAAAAGCTTTATCCGTTCGCCTTCACCTAATCCCCAATAAATGTTAAAAAAATCTTTTTGCTGCTTAAGCCTGGCTGCTAAGCTTTCGATACTGGATTTAAGTGAATCGGTATCATACTGATAATTTTCCACTATCCTGCCGATGGTATCAATTTTTTTTAATCCTATAGCTAACAGGCTGTCAATAGTTTTAAGCACGGTCTGAATTTCACCAGCCGGTCTTGCAGGCGTAAACTTGTTATTTCGGTACTGCACAATATCATTGTACAAGGCCCTTGCTTTGTTGCGATCTGCCACTGCTGAATTGAATGCATCCATATCACTCTCCTGGTTTACTATGGCAATTTTCATTTCATTGTAGGCCAGCCATGTTTTCAGGTTTTCGTTATCAATTCCAGCCTTTTGCATTCTCCGTGATGTTGCCTGCATTTGCTGCAACGTATCTAATAACAAATGACTTTTTACAGAATCGGCATATTGGAAAACATCCGTTTCCCTTTTTGAAAAACCGATTCCCTTTTGAAATTCTTTATGCGTAATGGGATGTTCAAGTAGTTGCCAGAGGGGATCAAATGGCATGTGGGTTTCAATAAACATGGCAGGATCCGCTAAATAATATTGAGTAGTTGTTTTAAATCCTTCATCCCAGGTGGGATCGCATAAGCGCCATTGATTTTTTATAAACACTGCACACCAACCATGACCATTCCAGTTAACATTGCCCGCTATTTTTGTGTAACCACTTACAACAAATACGGGTACGCCGCACTTAGAAACGAGGTTGGCAAACAGGGCGGCATAATTTTCACACACTCCCCTTCTTCTGCGTAAAATAGCCGACATTTTAGTTTCCGGATCTGCACCCCATCCCCTGAAATAATACATGCTGTCTTTGCTATAACGGATATTCGTTGTAACCCAGGCATAAATGGCTCTCACCTTTTCTGCATCAGTTATAAAATTATTTTGGACAAATTTTGCGATGGAATCTGTAGCATAGGATTTGGCTTTGGGTATTTGCAATATCCTTCTGTCAATATCGGAATAGTCAGTATTATCCTGAGACTTTACAGCAGAACAACAATGTAAAAACAACAAGATGAACAGCAATACCTTCATACCACGAAATTATACCAACTAGTGCCTGATTAAAAATATTGCTGCTTTTTTACAGGTCTTTTGGGTTATTATCGCCTAACGCCTGCGTTACTTCATTATCAATTGTTCGCAATTTTGTTTCGCAAAATGCAATCAATTCTTTTGCTTGAGCAACCTTTTCTGCTAATGTATCAAGCTGAATTTCATTATCCTCTATTTGCTCAACCAGGGTTGAAAGCTGCTGATAGGCTTCGTTATAAGTCAGGTTCATTGTTTGATTTTTTTGTTACAGTACTAAAAATGATTTCATCCCTTAAAAGCGTTTTTATTTCCGAACCGGGATGTACTTTTTTGGGATCAATTATAATTTTATCATTGATGGTTATAATGGCATAACCTTTTTGTAATATGGAAGATGGGCTGTAGGCTTTTACCGTTCTTTTTAACTGGCGGATGGTTTCTTTCGCTTTTTCAACCAGGTTTTCGGCATTGCCAAAAAAACGTTCTTTCAAATTTACAATGGTGCTTTCAAAATTATAATTGTGATCAACAATACTCGATGCAACCTTTGTGGGGGTTTTATGTTGCCGGGCCATCATGTCTACTATGCTGGTATTTCTATCATGACCAATACCGGTGAAAACCGGCAGCGGAAATGCTGCTACATATTTCGATAATTCATAGTCATCAAATGGCTTAAAATCAGTTTGTGAGCCTCCGCCCCGAACGATCACAACCAGGTCGAACTTTTCCATTTGTGATTGAATTAATTGTAATTGCTGTACAATTAGTTTGCTGGAATTGTCTCCCTGAATTTGTGTTAAAAATTCCGTAACAGCAAAAGCATAGCCATACTGATTGTTTGCAATCTCTTGTTTAAAATCCCTTTGTCCATCGGAGTTTGGAGCCGTAACCAAGGCAATTTTTTGCATTACCAAGGGTAGCGTTATCTGCTTATTGTAAGTAAAATATTGCCCGTCCTCCAGACGGATTAAAGATGGGTTTTCTTTCAAAAGCCGTTCAAGGGTAAGGTCTTTTTCCAACGCCAGTTTTCCAAGCGCATAGCTATGGTCTATTTCAAGCACTTCCAAATCTATCCCAAAACGCTTGTGAAAACGTACCCTTACATTGCAGGTAATTTGCAACCCGCTGGCAAAGGGCTTACCGGTTAACTGCTCAAACTTTTCTACGTTATAAAAGGTGGTAGACCAAAAAACGCCTTTCATTTCGGTGGTAATCAGGTTGCCTTCTTTTTCAATAAATTTTAAAAAACACCAGCGCTTGTCTGTTTGCTTTTTTACATCTGTAATTTCGGCGGTTATCCAAAAAGTTTTGCCGGCAAACCGGTTTTGAATGGCATCTTCTATTTCATTTACCAGCTCGGAAAGTTTTAATTGCTGTGGCATTTTGTTCGATAAAGATATTTTAAAAGTTATTTTATCTTAAAGTTCACTTAAAAAAATTTAACGCTGCTTTTTAAATTTTGCCGGTAGCAGGTAAATATTTTTATCATTGCAAGCGTATTATTTTTAGTTAGAATAAACCGACCATCTATTGAGAAAAATGCGTACAAAGGCAAGCAAAGGGTATAAAAAATTTTAAAATCTTATTAAAATACCAGCGTAAACTTTTTTCTGAAAACCAAGCTTATCTCCAGGCATTTACCAATAATAAAAAGTAGAAAAAGCTGAAGAAGATACCCGTAAATTGTGTAATTATCATCATCAAAATAAAAATTATGCCCCTGATTCTCCCGGTAAAAGGTATCCTTCCAACAATGGGTTTAAACTGTTTTATAGCCCCTAATGCCACCATTGTTGGCGATGTAATTATCGGTGATGATTGCAGTATATGGTTTAATGCAGTCATCAGGGGCGATGTCAACAGCATCCGCATTGGCAACAAGGTTAACGTGCAGGATGGCGCAGTAATTCATTGCACTTATGAAAAAACCAAAGCCATCATTGGAAATAATGTTAGCATCGGACACAATTCAATTGTACATGGATGCGTTATATGTGATAATGTACTGATAGGTATGGGTGCCATTGTAATGGATAATGTGCAGGTTGGCAGTAACAGCATCGTAGCAGCAGGTGCTGTAGTACTTGAAAACACGGTTATTGAACCGGGCAGTATCTATGCAGGAGTGCCGGCAAAAAAGGTAAAAGACATATCCCAGGAACTGATTAATGGTGAAATAAACAGGATTGCCAATAATTACCTGATGTACAGTGAGTGGTTTGCTACCCCATCAACTAAAGAAGGCTAGGGCAAATATTAAGGAATGGCCGAACTTAACTAAAATATGGTGCCGGTTACTTGCAACGAACAGTTTAAATGGATAAAATGAATTTATATTTATAGCATGAAAAAGATTTTAATCGCAATTATAGTGATGTACTGTTTAAGTGCTTGTTCTGTTTTTAGAAAGACGGAAAAATATGGCTGCCCAAGTAATGGCAGAAATATTGGTGCTGAAAAATTAGCAGCAGGAGATGAAAAGGCGATGAAGGCGAGTGCAAAAGCAAAATATAAAGGTGGAAAAATGAGCTATTAAAAAGTTGCAAAAAGAAATAAGCCTGCAACTGGAATTGTAAATAATCCGAAACCAATAAACCCCTATACTATGTGTTACCATTTAACCTCCAGGCAAGGCAGTACAGAAGCTGTCATTGACGACAATTGTGGCATCTCCAAATTTTACGCAATTGCAGATACCCTTTCAGCCGATTTACAGGTAAATTTTTTAAATCAGGTAGATGATGCAGAAAGTCTTGAATGGGATTTCAAGTACAAGAATCAATTACTCACCTTGCATTACAGCATCTTTAATGGCGTTTCTATTTCTCCGCAAAGAGGGAAGAGTGTTCAACAGCAGAACAATGCGGTAGTTGAAATCTCACACTTTTTAGAAAGAAGAGCTTATTAATTAATAGGTTTTTTCTTCGATCGTTTCTAAAATGGTAAGGTAGCTAATATACCGCTCCATATAAACTGTGCCGTCATTTACTGCAGCTTTAATTGCACAACCGGGTTCATTTATATGCATGCAGTTATTAAACTGGCAATCATTTATAAGACTACGCATTTCGGGAAAATAATGTGACAATTCATTTTTGGGGATATCTACCAGCCCCAGCTCCCGTATGCCGGGCGTATCGATAATTCTGCCACCGCCGGGTAAATCGAACATTTCGGCAAAGGTGGTTGTGTGCAATCCTTTGCCACTCCAGCCGCTTACATTCTGCGTGCGCAAAGCAAGCTCCGGAAACATTTTATTGATGAAAGATGACTTGCCAACACCTGAATGCCCGGATAACAAGGTTGTTTTATCTTTTAAAATACTAACAATTGCCTCTACTCCCTCGCCTGTGTTAATGCTCATTGCCTGAACGCCATAACCAATGGCAGTATACATTTCATCCACTTCTGCCAACCGTACCAACTCCTTTTCTCCATATACATCCTTCTTATTAAATACAATTATTGCCGGTACGTGATAGGCTTCTGCAGTTACTAAAAACCGATCAATAAATCCCTGCGATGTTTTGGGATCTTTTAATGTTGCGAACAGCAACGACTGATCGATATTGGATGCAATAATGTGGTGTTTGTGTTTATTGGCAGGAGACGTGCGGTTAATGTAATTTCTTCTTTCTTCAATGTTGGTAATGGTTACGGAGCCTTCCTTTTCATTTTCCGGTTCAATATTTACGATGTCGCCCACCGCAATCGGATTAGTGCTGGTAAGTCCGTCAATCTTAAATTTCCCCAACATACGGGCATTAAAAAACTGCCCCTGCTCATCCTGCACTATGTACCAACTGCCGGTACTTTTATAAACGGTTGCCTTCATTGAGTGCAAGTTAAATAAAGAATAAAGTAATGGGGAGATTTAGTTAACGTTTTACCAAGCTAAACACTTTACGGAAACTTTTTTAGCACAGAAAACCGGAGGATAACTTCCAGCAATAAAAAGGCTATCGCAAGCATCACAAAAGGAAAATACTTTTCAGTATACCTTGTATAATTGGTGATGGTGACTTTAGATTTTTCGAGATTATCAATTTCTTTGTAAATATTTTCAAGGCCGGCATTGTCTTTTGCACGGAAATATTTACCACCTGTTTCCAGTGCAATTTCCGTAAGTAGCTTTTCATCAATAGTCACTTTTTGTTGTTGTATAACCACGCCCATCGGTGTTCTTACCGGAAAAGGTGCATAACCATCTGTACCAACCCCAATTGTGTAAACCCGTATGCCAAACGCTTTTGCTATTTCTTTTGCATTAGCCGGCCCAATTAAACCGCCATTGTTTTCTCCATCGGTTAGCAAAATCACCACCTTGCTTTTACTCTTACTGCTCCGCAATCTATCTACGCTGGTTGATAAACCGTCGCCAATTGATGTTCCATCTTCTAACAGGCCATTACGGATATTTTCTATGGCAGATTTTAATACCGGCTTATCGGTAGTTAACGGACAAAGGGTAAAACTCTCTCCTGAAAAAATAACCACCCCGATGCGGTCTGTAAGCCGGCTGTCGATAAAATCAGCAGCCACTTTTTTGGCAGCTTCCATACGGTTAGGAGTAAAGTCCTGTGCCGTCATACTGCCGCTAACATCAATGCATAAAATAATATCCACCCCTGCACCTTCAGCCTGCTGTTCTTCGTTCTTAGTTTGAGGCCTTGCCAGTGCTATAATTAAACAACTAACCGTTAATAAACGGAGCACAAAAGGCACATGACGAAAAATTGTTTTCCAGGAAGATAAGCCTGCAAAACTTTTTATAGATGATACCTTCATACTCGCCATACTGCGGTTTCCGGAACGAATGTAACTGCCAATCATTACCGGCAACAGTAATGCCAGCAAAAAAAATTGCGGCATGGCAAAACTGATATTTTTAAAGTAATCGATTAGCATAAAAAAAGCCCTGCCGTTAAGCTGGTTTTGCGGTTTGTTTTTGATGTAACCGAATAATTGTTTCTTTTATAACCTGCAGGCAATTTTCACTATCGACTGGCGCTGGCAGATATTTAGCAAATTTTACAGCATCTGCACAACGCAGGCTGGAAGCCATTTTTGTAACTGTTTCTGCCGAAGCTTCTAAACTTTTTAAAACAATCAATAAATCGCCCGTTGTTTTATTTAGATGATTGGCATTATAATTCGCCGTTAAAAATCCGGTGAAAATAGTTACGAGTTTTGAATGTAATAATTTTATGTCGGCTGCATCGGATAGATTGTATTTCTTTAATGCATCCAGTTGCTGCATGGCTTCATCAAAAGGGTTATTTTTTGATTTAAAGCCAACAGCCGAGCGCTTCTTTTTCCAGTAGCGAAATAACCATACCAGCAATGCAATCAATATCAATATTGAAACTCCGCCGGCTATCCAATACCAAAGCGGCCATTTATCTGAAACCTCATACAGCGGTTTAATGTCCCTCAATTGCGCCGTAGTATCGGAAACAGAAAATGAGACGTTAATGGGTATGCTGTCGCTGAAAAAATTGTAGGTGCTGTCGTCTTTTACCGGATCGATGTTTACCCTTGCTACTGGCAGGTTCCATTTACCTGAATCGAAACTGGTGAGTGTAAATGTTTGTGTAACTCCGGTCAACTGGTCATTGGTGTAAATCGAATCGGCTTTACTCTTTTCAATCAATTCAAAATGTTGCAGACTGTCCGGAAGATTTATCCAATTTAGTCTATTGGCTGCACCAGCAAAAACAGCTTCAACTTTTAATTGAAATTGCTCGCCTATCAAAATACTGTTGTTGCTTACAGATGTTTTAACTGTTGGTAACTGGGCCCAACAATAGTTAAAACCCATCACCAAAAATATTAAAAATAACGTGATTTTCTTTTGCAACAACTTCATCATTTATTTCCCTTGAAAAGGTTGGTGGTTTAACTTCTCTTAATAAAAAATTGCTGTAACACTTTCACATAATCTTCGTCTGTACGAATGTGCAGCAAATCTGCGCCAGCCTTCAAAAAATAATTTTTACATATTTCACTTTGCTGAATAAACCGTTGTTTGTAATTGTATTGCACCATCGCATCACTGCTGTTTACCCACGCAATTTTCCCGGTCTCCAGGTCTTCTACCTGGAGTAATCCTGCATCGGGCAACTGCATATCCATTTTATCATAAATGCGCACGCCAATTACATCGTGCCGTCCACCTATTACTTTTAAATCGTTTTCAAAAGAAGCATCTACAAAGTCACTTAATAAAAAAGCAATGCTTTTATGCCGCATCGCTTTATTGAAATAACGGATGGCTTCTTCCATATTGGTACTGGTGCCAGTAGGCTTTGCAGTAAGCAATTGCCTAACAATATACAAGGCATGTTTACGTCCTTTTTTAGGAGCAATATATTGTTCAATTTTATTACTGAAAAATATCACTCCCACTTTATCATTGTTATTGATAGCGCTGAAAGTAAGCACAGCGGCTATTTCTGTGAGAATATCCTTTTTGCGGTTTTGAATGGTCCCAAACATATTGCTGGTACTAACATCTACCAATAAAAAAACCGTTAACTCCCTTTCTTCTTCAAATACTTTGGTGAATGTATGTCCAAAGCGGGCGCTTACATTCCAATCGATAAACCGCACATCATCTCCTGCATAATATTCCCTAACTTCTCTAAAACTCATTCCCTTTCCCTTAAAAGCTGAATGATATTCGCCGGTAAATAAATGGGTAGTTATTTTTTTACTCTTTATTTCCAGTTCCCGAACCTTACGCATTATTGCAGCAGCATCCGTATCCCCAAATGGAGAGGCGTTGAATTGCGTATCTGCTGGTATGGTTTCTTTTTTTTTGGGCAAGATGGAAAGTTTATTAATTCAAAATCTATCCTAATTCAATTTTTGTACTATGTGATTTTAAAAAAAAACCAGTATTCGTAAACTCTTATTAAGCCTCCCTTGTGGGGAGGTTTGGAGGGGCTACGGAACATTCACCACCCTTAGTATCTCTTCAATGATCATTTCCACATTTACATTCTCGGCCTCAGCCTCGTAAGTTAGTCCAAGACGATGACGCAACACATCTTTACAAATATTCCTTACATCTTCCGGAATTACGTAGCCACGTTTGTTTAAAAAGGCATGAGCCTTGGCAGCCAATGCCAGGTTAATACTAGCCCTGGGGGAACCACCAAAACCAATGAGTGGCTTTAGCTTTTGCAGGTTATGCTTTTCCGGAAAACGGGTTGCAAAAACTATTTCGATGATGTAAGCTTCCACCTTTTCATCAATATAAACCTGCCTCACCAATTCTTTGGCAGTTAATATTTCGCTGGTAGATGCAACCGGAAAAATTTTTTCGGCAACAAGCGCCTGTGTATTTTGCCTGATGATTAACTGCTCCTCCATTTTACTGGGATAATCAACTACCACTTTCAACATAAACCTGTCTACCTGTGCCTCGGGCAAAGGATAAGTACCCTCCTGTTCAATAGGATTTTGAGTTGCCAATACCAAAAACGGCTCTTCTAATTTATACGTTGTATCGCCGATGGTGACCTGTCTTTCCTGCATGGCTTCCAGCAACGCACTTTGCACTTTGGCAGGTGCCCTATTTATTTCATCTGCTAAAATAAAGTTGGAGAAGATGGGCCCCTTACGAACCATAAATTCATTTTTTGCCTGGTTGTAAATCATGGTACCTACCACATCTGCAGGCAGCAAATCGGGTGTAAACTGTATCCTGCTAAAGTTTGCATGAATGGCTTGCGCAAGTGATTTTATTGCCAGTGTTTTCGCTAGCCCGGGCACACCTTCTAATAATACGTGGCCGTTACTCAATAACCCAATCATCAGCCGCTCAATCATTGTTTGCTGCCCTACAATTACTTTGTTAAGTTCATCATTTATCCGGGTTACAAAACCACTGGCATGACTGATTTTTTCATTTAATAAGCGAATATCTTCGGCTGTTTGTACCATAATTTTAAGCTATATCCCGCCGCAGGCGGAAAGGTTATTTGAAATAACAGAAATAATTTATCTGTGAGTTGCACAAAATACTAACAAAGCATTTACAAAAACACTGCCGCAATGTGTTATAGGGTAAAATAATGTTAAATGAACTGCTGAATAAATTGCTGAAACAGAAGTGTTCAGGTTTGATTTACACGACAAATACCAGCTGTATTCATTTGGGTAACCAGTCAATTGGATGGTTGATTTCTCCCATTATCAACTCAAATATTTCCCCACAATCGGCACCCTTCTGCCCACACCAAACGCTTTGGGAGAAATACGGATGATAGGACAAAACTGGTTGCGTTTGTACTCATTTACGTTTACCATTTTTAAAACCCTGTCTACCAACGCACCATCAAAGCCCTGTGCTTTTATATCTTTTGGCCCTCTTCTTTTCTCTATATATTGAAATAAAATTTTGTCAAGTACTTCATAATCCGGCAAGGAGTCCGAGTCTTTTTGGTTCGGCCTTAGTTCTGCAGATGGCGGCTTGGTGATAATATTTACAGGTATAATTTCATTGGTACGATTTATATATTTTGCCAACTCGTACACCTGTAATTTGTAACAATCGCCTAACACACCCAGGCCGCCGGCCATATCGCCATAGAGTGTGCCGTAGCCTGTAGCCAATTCACTTTTATTAGAAGTATTGAGTAAGATGTACCCAAATTTATTAGCGATAGCCATTAGTAAATTTCCTCTTGTACGGCTTTGAATATTTTCCTCTGCAATGCTAAATGGCAGGTTGTTAAAAACCGGGTTTAATTCATTTAAAAATGCCTCGTAAATATTTTTGATGGGTAAAATATCATAAGGGTTAGCTAATGTTTTACTAAGTTGTTCTGCGTCGCTAACAGAGTGGTTTGTAGAATAGGGTGAGGGCATTAAAACTGCCCGAACATTTGCCGCACCAAGGGCGGTGCAGGCGAGTGCAATCGTAACAGCGCTGTCTATGCCGCCGCTGCTGCCAATGATCGCTTTACTAAAACCCATCTTACTAAAATAATCTTTAATGCTCATCACAATTGCTTCATGCACCTGGGCAATATTCAAACTTTCTTCTAAAGTTTCGGGGTTTAATTCTTTATCGGGCATCCGGCTTGCCGGCTCAATAATGGGAGCATCAATGGTGCCATCCTCCTTTAAAACAAATGATTGCAGGCTTGATTCGAAAGCAGGCAGCTGTCCGCAGAGGTTGGCGTATTTATCAAATGCCAAGGAAGCACCGTCAAAAACAATTTCCGTTTGGCTGCCAACTGCATTGCAATAAAACATAGGCAGTTTGTATTTTACCACATTGGCTTTAATGGTTGCCTTTCGGTCTTCGTCGTGTGTATAATCGAATGGCGAGGCAGAGATGTTGATCATCACATCCGGCTGCTGTTCCATTAGTTGGTCCATCGGGCAAATGCGGTACAGGGGATTATCGCCCAAATTCCAGATATCTTCACAAATGGTAAGTGCAATTCTCTTCCCCTTAAATTCGATAATATTCCACTCGTAGGCCGGTTCAAAATAACGATATTCATCAAACACATCGTACGTGGGCAAACAGGTTTTATGCACAATACTTTTGATAGATTTATCAGCTAAAAAGTAGGCTGCATTAAATAAATCTTTCCCTTGCTTTATAATGTTCTTATCTGGTGCGCCCACTATTACGGCAATGGTATCGGCATGTGCTTTTATGCTATCGATGGCACTATTACATTTTTCTATAAAATCATCAAACTCTAAAAAATCTCTGGGAGGGTAACCACATACACACAATTCGCTGAATACGATTATATCGCCACCTTGTTTTTTTGCGGCTTCAATAGCCTCAATAATTTGCTGTGTATTATGTTCAAAATTGCCGATGTGATAGTTTTGTTGTGCAAGAAATATTTTCATGTTATGTTGATTTGCGGCTGTTGGCACGAATTTACACGAATAAAATTAATGAATTTAGCAAGAAAGATGGTTTGGCTATTTTTCAGTATCAATCATGTACTTTCGTACCATTAGCAATACAAAATGAAAAGAATATTATTAATTACAGGCATCATCAGTTTATTATTTTCCTGCAGTAATAAAAATAAAATACCAGATGTTTCGGCCATCAAAATAAACCTGAACACAGAACGATTCGAGAGGAATTTATTTGATACCACTGCTGTTTCCCTGCCCATGTACATCAGGCATTTGCAAACTGACAACCCGGCATTTACCAACACATTTTTAACTAAGATATTAAATGTAGATCCCCAATGGCCGGCAGATACAGCGGCTTCGTATGTAAATGGTTTTATAAAAGCTTACCGATTACTTTACAACGATGTTGAAAAAAAATTCTCCGATTTTTCAACCTATGAAAATGAAATAAAATTTTCGTTACAATTAGTTAAATACTATTTTCCGGACTACAAAACGCCGGAAAAAATCATCACCTATATCGGGCCGCCTGATGGCTTTGGAGATATTCTGGCGCCTGAAGGTTTATTGGTTGGATTACACCATCATTTAGGTAAAGATTACCCATTATACAAGACTGAAATGGTACAGCAATTTTACCCGGAATATATCTCCCGGAGATTTGAGCCAGACTACATTTCTATTAACGCCATAAAAAATATTGCAACAGATATTTACCCGGAAAAAGATAATGACCAGCCATTGGTAAATCAAATGATTGAGAAAGGAAAACGGCTGTTTATGTTACAGATGTTGTTACCCAAAACAACGGAACCCAAACTAATTGGTTACACAGAAGATCAATTTAAAGATTGCAATGCACACGAAGCCGTGATATGGGATATGTTTATAAAAAACAACCTGCTGCAAAGTATTGATAAGAATATGATAAAAAATTATGTAGATGAAGGCCCTACCACACAGGAATTAGGAGCAGGATCTCCCGGTAACATCGGGTCATTTGCTGGCTGGCAAATTGTAAAAAAGTATATGCAGAAAAACACTGCCGTTACGCTGCAGCAATTAATAAATACAGATGCAGAAACTATTTTTAGGGAAGCAAAATACAAACCTTAGCAAACGCTTCAGCTGTTTTAAAAATCTTCAGTGCTTCAGCAAAATTTTTTCAGTTAAGCTGCCTGTGCACTCCTTACAACTCCTTTTGTAACTACCTGCTGCCTTCCCAGACTTTTCATAACTCTAAAATGCGATGCAAGTGCCTGCCACATTGTATCATATTGATTATAAGGAAGATTAAATTCCTTGCATTTCTGCCTCACAATTTTGCTGATTTCGGGATAATGCACATGGCTAACTTTGGGGAATAAATGATGTTCAATCTGGAAATTTAATCCACCTACAAACCAGGAAACAGTCTTGCTGCCCATTGCAAAATTGGAAGAAGTTTTAAGTTCATGTTCTGCCCACGCTGTTTCCAAATGCTTTGTTTCGTCTAACGCTACCGTTTCAAACTCGGTATTTTCTA
>JANYCA010000043.1 GCA_025360525.1 Chitinophagaceae bacterium
CAACATCAAAGCCAAACTTAAAGAAACCAGCGAATCGTGGATTGCCTCAATAGCTTTAGTGCTAAACCTCGTCGCAATGACGAGGCAGGCACTTGCGTCCCTAATAATGGATAAATATTCTGTGCTTATTGGATGGATAAAGTTTATCCTCTATAAAAAAGAAACAAGCGTTTTAAAAATATTGGCCTGGCCGAGTTGTTGAGCAAGCCCTAATTACCTAATTGCCCCCGTGAGCCGCCGTTGTGTCTTTTCTACCAACCGACGGAGCGTTGTAATCCAATACTGTAAATAGTTTCTTAAAAATTATTGTGTGCTGCTTTTTCTAGACTTGTTTACCAATGTTGTGGATGATTTCAATATCCATACGCATTGCTAAAACCGTTTGGCTGCGTTCCTTTACATGTTGCTTAAAAGACCAACATTGGCCTTTGCTGAGTAGGTTGCTTATTTTAAACGCCTACTAACATGGGCGAAAAGCGTATGGTTTTTAGAAATCACCTTTTCCACCTCGCTGAATTATACCATCAGGCGCAGGGCTCCAGCCCTGTGTCTCCTTGTTACTGATTATTGTAAATCAGAAACCTTCCAATATTACAAGATCAAGCAGCCCTTTTTTATTGGTGTGGTAATCAACAGCACTGCTGTAAAGCCAGCGCCAGCTTTGACTTACAAACCCTGCCGTTACTGGGTGGTGTGATGCCCGCCTGCCCGCCCCTGCCCGTTCCGTTCAGGCGGGCATCACACCACCCAACAACTGTTGAGGTTGTAAAATATAAAGCCTCCTTATCTACAAATTTATATCGTGTACTCATTGTATTTTTTATACATAAAATACCGTATCGTTTTGGTAAATAAAAAAGATGAAAGTTTGCTCAATGGTGGAGACATTAAGAAATACTAAAACTAGTAACGGGGAGACACAGGGCTGGAGCCCTGCGCCTGTGGGATTTTTAGCTGGTTGCTATGTGCTTTTGAATGGCTTTTAAGGATCAGAAAGCTTTTAGCTAACCATTGTTGGTAAAGCACCAATTTTGCTAAACAGTTCGTGTTATGGGCGGATTTATTTTTCTAAGTTGCTTTTAAGATGCTCTAAACTTTGTGCAATGTCTTTCCCCAGCATTTTTTTTATCAGGCCAATAAACAAACTCATAGGAAATTTGGTTGGGCCACGGAAATTCCAGGTTACTTTAGTTTGATCAGCAGCAATAGATTCTATAATAAATTTGGAAGTACCTATATTTTTCATCGGTCTTTCAAAATTCAGGTCATACTCAATACTGTGCCCATCTACCAGTTTTTTAATTTTCTGACTACCAGCCCCAACACTTTTATTCTTACTATTCCATGAGTAAGTAAACCCTTCTGTTCCATCAATGCCGGATGATGCCGTTTCTTTTCCCGAATCTTTCATATTCCATACACTAAAGGTTTCCTGGTTTTTGGTAATTTTTAAAAAATCAAATACTACCCGACTGGGTTTATCTATTGTTATAGACTTTTCAATAATCATTTCTTTTGCCATAAGTTATCAATTTTAATGGTGTTTGGTAAAACTTGCCCGTAACTCAAATATATGGGAATGTACCCAAGTCTCATAGCTACATAATAATTTTATATTTACTGCTAATCAATACATTTTATATAATATGTGCTAACATTTTTACTATTTAAAATCTGCGCCAATACAGATAGCTTGCGATGCTGCCCTACACTATGGATACTGTTGCCCTATACTATGGATAGAAAAGCCCTTAAACAGGTACAACCGCAAGCGATTATATCAATGATTCTTTTTTGAAATATGCAAGCCTACATCAGTGGGCAGTCCATCTAAACTGGTCAGGTTGTTGACGTTTACATATTCCTGCAGTCCGTCGGGGCCTTTAGTTTGGGCCCAATCAAAATGGATATTTCTTTCGCCGGTGTAGTTGTACATCGGCACGCCAAAACCACAGGAGGTTTGTACCAAATTGATATCGGCAACAATAATTTGCCTTGTGCTTGGATAGATGGTAAAGGAGGGCGCAAGCTTTTCCCATGCGGCTGTGCCGGGCAACACCGCATGGCCTTTGCCATACAAACGCAGGATGTTGGGTGTGGCATCAAAAGAACAGAACATAAAAGTAATGCGGCCGTTCTCGAGCGTATGTGCAGATGTTTCGTTACCGCTGCTGATGAGGTCCATATATGCCACCTGCGTTGCTGATAAAACCCTAAAGCAGTCCATGCCTTTCGGTGAAAGATTTACCCGGCCATTTTCACTTCGCGGCGCTGTGGCTACAAAAAAAATATGCTGTACGGCAATGAATTCGGCATGTGCAGGTTTGATAGCTTCGTGGAATTTACCCATGGTAATTGTTTTAAAGCTTAAAGATAAGCAGTTAAAAAAATAAGAATACATGCTGGCAGGATGAACAAATACAGCTTGAAATAATTATACTTTATACAATCTATAAAAATGAAATATAAATTAGCAGTTATTGCAGTATTGGGTGGGCTTACCATTAATTGTAATTCGCAGCAAAAGGCACCGGCAACAGCTGCTTCAATGGATTCGGTCTATCGCTTTGGTAAAGCATCCGTGGATGGTATTGGTAAATTTTATTGGGGCAGAGAAATCTCTCACGTAATGGGCGCAGGCGGTACAGACTGGCTTGAAAGAGATGAACGAAATGAGGAAGAAAATACCAGTCTTGCAATCAGCAATATTCAATTAACACCCAATGCTGTGGTGGCTGATATTGGCGCTGGCACCGGTTATTATAGTTTTAAATTAGCTGCTAATGTACCCAAGGGAAAAGTGTATGCGGTGGAGATACAGGATGAAATGATCAGCTACCTGGCTAATAAAAAAGCAGCGCTTAAAGATAGTGTGGTAGATATAATAAAAAGCAACCTTGCTTCTCCCAACCTACCCGATAACAGTGTTGATCTTGCCATAATGGTAGATGTATATCATGAACTTGAATTTCCGCAGGAAATGTTGCTGGCCATCCGTAAATCATTAAAACCCACCGGGAAAATATTACTGATTGAATACCGGGGAGAAGACCCGAATGTACCCATCAAGGCACTTCATAAAACAACCGTTGCGCAACTCAACAGGGAGTTAGCTGCTAATGGATTTGAATTAAGTTACAAGGGTAATTTTTTACCCATTCAACATTTTTTATTGTACCAAAAGAAAGGAGCAGGAAAGTAAATGCTGACACATACAACCCGGCAGCTATGCTTATTGCAGCCATCTAGCTGTGATGCACTTCGGTTTTAACGGGGGTTGTATGCATACCGGTTCCCGTTCTGTATCCCCGATCTTGTTGTGCAGGCCTGTTGCAGGTGCCCAACGCCCAATAAATTACAATGAAGATTAAGATCGTACTGAAACAGCCGCCACCTAATTTTTTTGCGCCGTAACCGGCAATGATGGTCTTAAAAAAATTGTTCATGGAAATTATTTTGAAAAAAACATTTCGATAATCGTGCCAGTTTTAATGAACTGTGATAAGCAGATTTACGCCTGCGTAAAACAATATACAGCTAAGTAAAAGGCCGGCAATTAATGCCGGCCCTTATTAAACGATTTAATTAATTGCTACCCTAGGATCTTGCACCCTGGATAAAAACTCTTTTTACCTCGCTAGGCTTTTCCAGTATCTCGTAAAATTCTGCCAGGAATGCGATCATTTCTTTTTTAACCCTTGGTTCCAGCAAAGCAAAATTATTGATGAGGTCATAAATTGCAACTTTCTTTGAATTAAAAAGTTCAATCGCTTCATTCAATTCTTCCATTGTTCTTGGATATCCACGGTACACCCTTTGTAAAACGGATTCAATATTTAACATTGGGTCGGGCACTGCGTAATCGGTGTTTACAAGGCCTGAATAATCGAAGTCGTATGGAACTGAGAACGGACTGGCCAATGAGTCATTTTTTAACCGGATGGTTCTTATATTATGCCTTACCGGAACCGACCAGTCGGTATTACCTATCATATATTCAAACATAGCAACCAGTAGCATTTGCTTCCTGTCGGTATATTCCGTATTGGGCCTTCCCTCTGTCCAGTCTCTGCAATCATTTCTCTTGGCCATTTCTTTAACGTCTTCCAATAAAAAAGCATAGTTTTTAAATGCCTTTTTATTGGTGGTATCTACATAATTTAAATCCAGCAACCGTACCCTAAAGCTTTTGTCAGTTAACTGATTGTATATTTTGTAAGCCAGAAATTCTTTTAAAACATATTGGCTATACACACTATTGTTTCTGCAACCACTCACGAGTTTGAGCGACTTTAATGGCGACAAAACAGATTTGGAAGAATCCTTCTTTTTAAAAATAAGTTTTAGTGGTGGAAAATAACAATTCTCTCTTCTGTTATGCCCCCTTAGCTCAAGTAATATTTGCTCACTAACTTCTTCGCCGTTAGGAAACTTGATGGCAAAACGTGCCGGGAAATTCTCCACGCCTTTAGTGCTTTTATTACTCAGGAATTTATTCATTGGTGAAACCAATGTTGCACTTAACATGGACTCTTGAGCGAAAAACTCTTCACTCTTAATTGCCTTTGGCTGAGCAAAAGCTAACTGGCAGCAAACCAGCGAAACGAATAAGGTTGAAAATAATACTTTCATACATTTAAATTTTAATAGCTAAAAAAACAGGCGTTTTAAAAAGTTTGTTTTAATCATCCATTGCGTTTAAAAACTATCTGCTTATTGTCTCTTCAATAACATGGCCAACACATCCGCTGGGCATTTGTATGCTGAGCATGGCAGCAATGGTAGCAGCGATATCCGTCATGTATGTTTCCCTGTGCGTTTTGCCCTGCTTTATATTCCAACCATACCATACTAATGGAATGTGAGCGTCGTAAGGGTTCCACACACCATGAGTGGAGCCGCCTTTTAAAAACCCATCAATAAACTGCGGTCGCAATACTATTTGTATATCTCCACTGCGGCTGGGATAATAGCCATTAATAAGCACCTCTTTTATCTTGGGTTGTAAAGTAGTCTGGTTTACTGCATCCAATGCAAATGCCCTGTCGATAGACGAATTTTTCGTAAGGAAGTCAATCACATCGTCATATACAGCATCCTTATTTATTTTGCTTTCGGCCATCACATTTCTGTCAAGGTACACCTGGTAATTTAAAATGCCTGTAACAAGGTTACTACCGTCGTACTTTTTTTTGAGGTAGGAACTTAATTGCTCTTCCACTTTTTGACTATCGAAATTTCCTGCAGGTATTTTATGTTCATTTAAAAACGACGGCATATTGGCAACACCGTGATCTGCCGTTAAAAAAACAAGGGCGTTTCCTTTACCCAGTTTCTCATCCAGAAAGTCTAGAAATTCGCCTAAATCTTTATCGAGCCGCAAAAAACAATCTTCCTGTTCTACAGAATTAGGTCCGTAGGCATGCCCGATATAATCAGGTGTAGACAGGCTAATCGCAATCATATCCGTGTTGGCAGTAGCACCCATCTTCTCGCCGGTAATGGCAGCTTTTGCCATATCAAAAGTAAACGTATTTCCATAAGGAATGGCGGCAATTACACTGTAGTTTTTTCCTACATATTGTTTTGTATCACGAGGAAAACCTTTTCTGCCAAAAGCACTTTGTTCATAAGTATCGGCTGCATAAAGCAGTGGCCAATCCTGTGCATAATATTTATCAACCAGCTTTTTAGCATTTACATCTTTTACCCATGCAGGAAGACTATTTTCGTAGTAAGATGAGGTGATCCAGTCGCCGGTTTTATTATCATACCAATAGGCTGCGTCGGCGCTGTGCCCTGCCGGCAAAATAGCTCCCCTGTCTTTAATGGCAATACCTATCACTTTGCTGCGAAAGTTGGTAGCAAGCTTTAATTCATCGCCAATGGTTGTAGAAAGTAAATTTTTGGGACTCATTTGTCCTAATGCTGTGCTACTGCCCACAGTCGCTACAACGGTATCTTCGGTGCAATAAACAAATTTGTTCTGGTTGTAATCCCACCAGTCGTTGCCAGATATTCCATTAATAGCAGGAACAGAGCCCGTATAAATACTGGCATGCCCACAAGCCGTAACGGTTGGTGTGTAGGGAATCATTGTGTTTTCGCAAGAGAAGCCCTGGTTAAGGAGCCGCTTGAAGCCGCCATTTTCTGCATAACGGTTGCTGTAGCGATAGAGATAATCCCATCTCATTTGATCCACCACAATGCCCACTACTAATTTTGGGCGCTTTACTGTTGATATTTGCGAGGCTGCACTGACTGCTGTATTTTGTGCAAGGACAGTAATAGAAAAAACCAATGATAAGGTTACCAATAAAAATCTGGCCATAAAAAACTTTTCTGTGTGATTTAATAGAATAAGCGAAGTATTTATTAACTGGCCTTCAACTTACATAAAAAATTGGATATTCCATTTTAAAAAAATAAAATATCTACATGCGAAGTTTACTTAGGATAGATTTTGGCCGGTTTTAGAAAGACAATTTGAAAATGTTAGGATAGTAATTGAATTGGTATTCTTTTAAAATGAGAAACAAAAAAGACACCCGAATGAGTGCCTTTTTTTATAACTGTTCAGCTTCTTTACAAACGATTCAACACTTCTTCGCCCATGGCGTGTGTACCTAATATTTTTTCGGGGGCAGTGTTTGCATCTGCAATATCCCTTGTTCTAAACCCTGCTTTTAATACTGCATCTACTGCATTTACTACCGCTTCTGCTTCGGCCTTAAGGCCAAATGAAATTTCAAGCAACAAAGCAGCGGAAAGAATGGAAGCCAGCGGGTTGGCAACTCCTTTTCCGGTAATGTCGTGTGCAGAACCGTGGATGGGTTCATATACACCGGTACCATCGCCGATAGAGGCAGATGCCAGCATACCCATGGAGCCTGCAATTTGTGAGGCCTCATCCGTTAAAATATCTCCAAATAAATTAGCAGTTACCACCACATCAAAACGGCAGGGGTCTTTAATTAACAGCATTGCGGTAGAATCTACAAACTGGTGTTCTACTTCCACATCCGGGTATTCCAAGGCCAGCTTTTGAATTTCTTCTCTCCATAAACGGCTTGTCTCCAACACATTTGCTTTATCAACGGAGCATAGTTTTTTTCGCCTTGTTCTGGCTGCTTCAAAAGCACGGCGGCCAATTCTTTCCACTTCGTAACGGCTGTACTCCGCAACATCAAAAGCAGTATCACCATTGTTTTTTCTTCCCTTTTCGCCAAAGTAAATATCGCCCGTTAACTCCCGGAAGAATAAAATATCGGCACCTTTTAATATCTCCGGCTTAATGCTGGAAGCACTTAATAATTCATCGAATAATTTTATGGGACGAAGGTTGGCATATAAACCCAACTCTTTGCGCATTTTTAGCAATCCCTGCTCCGGACGAACTTTTGCAGATGGGTCATTATCGTATTTTGGATGACCAACGGCGCCAAACAAAACTGCATCCGATTTTTTCATTTTTTCTAACGACTCGGCAGGCAACGGATCGCCGGTAGCTTCAATGGCTGCGTGGCCAATCAACGCTTCATCGTACGTAAACTCATGATTAAATTTTAAAGCAATCTTATCCAAAACTTTTTTTCCTACTTCGGTTACTTCCTGCCCGATTCCATCTCCGGGAACTATTAAAATGTGTTTTTTTGCCATGTTGTTATTTTAAACTTTAAATAAGATTCAGCATTTTTTGTGTGGCTTTAATGGCGGAGACTGTTTGATCGCTATCCAACCCACGTGTTTTAAATTCTTTGCCGTTATTGGTCCAGGTAATGATGGTTTCGCACAATGCATCCGATTTACCTCCGGGCGGTATGCGTACTGCATAATCTGTTAACAACGGCAGTTCCAGTTTCTTCTTTTTATAAATGAGTTTTAGTGCATTCATAAATGCATCGTACTGGCCATCGCCCTGCGCATGCATTTCAAATACCTCTCCCTGCACATTTATTTTTAAGGTTACAGAAGGCTTCAGTTCTTTTGAATGGGTAAGCACATAATTTTCTATTTGTACTTTCTCTTCAATGCTGTTGCTATCCAGCACATCAGAAATGATATAAGGTAAATCGGAGGGCGTTACTACTTCTTTGCGGTCACCCAGTTCAATAATCCGTTGTGTTACTTTTTTTAAATCGGCATCCGATAACTGAATCCCCAGTTCCTGTAAATTATTTTCAATATTCGCCTTACCACTTGTTTTGCCGAGTGCATATTTACGCTGCCGTCCAAAACGTTCGGGCATCAAGTCGTTAAAATAAAGGCTGTTTTTTTTGTCGCCATCGGCATGTATTCCTGCTGTTTGTGTAAATACATTTTCTCCTACCACCGGCTTATTAACAGCAATTCTAAATCCTGAAAATGTTTCTACCAGCTTGCTTACTTTGTACAAAGATTTTTCAACCACGTTGGTTTTCACCTCTTTCATAAAGTCGTTTAATACAGCGATGGCACTTGCCAGTGGTGCATTGCCGGCACGTTCGCCCATGCCGTTTACCGTAAGATGCAACCCATGTGCACCGGCTTTTACGGCTTCCATTACATTGGCAATACTTAAATCGTAATCGTTGTGTGCATGAAAATCAAAATGAATAGTTGGGTAACGCTTTACAATGGCAGCAATATATTCACCTGTTTCTGATGGAATCAATACACCCAATGTGTCGGGTAATAAAATTCTTTTTACAGGTTGTGTTGAAAGAAAATCGAGGTATTGAAAAACATATTCCGGAGAATTGCGCATGCCATTACTCCAGTCTTCGAGGTACACATTGCAATCAATATTGTTGGATTGGGCCAATGCAATTACTTCGCCTACTTCTTTAAAATGTTGTGCAGGCGTTTTTTTAAGCTGGTGGGTTAAATGATTTAAAGAACCCTTGGTTAACAGGTTCATTACTCTTGCCCCTGCCTGCAACATCCAGTCTACAGAAGTAGCGCCATCCACAAAAGTGAGTACTTCAATCTTATCAATAAATCCATTGGCGGCCGCCCATTCAGTAATTTTTTTTACTGCCTGAAATTCGCCTTCCGAAACACGGGCTGATGCTATTTCAAGGCGGTCAACTTTTACTTCTGTAAGCAACAGTTGGGCAATGGTTAATTTTTCGGAAGAGGAAAAAGATACGCCGCTGGTTTGTTCACCATCACGGAGGGTGGTGTCCATTATTTCAATAGATCGTTGCAGTAAGCTCATGTTGATTGGCTGGTTGTGTGCCGATATTTACTTTGTTATATTCGCTAATGATAAAAAATAATTAAAAGTGATGCTATGTAAAAATCAATATAAACTCTTTGCAGCAAAGGAAGTAATATCTTTTTCCATTGCCTGCAAGTAATCAATATCATCAAACCCATGGGTCATGTTATGTTTTTTGTAGGTGTTGATGGCAAAAGATTCTTTTTCGCCGGTTGCCAAAATCGTAATGGTTTGGTCGGGAAGATTTACTTCCAATTCGGTTGCAGGATTGGCTTCGATGGCCGTGAATATTTTATCTAAAAACTCCGGGCTAACCTGTACCGGTAGTATCCCAACATTAAGTGCATTCCCTTTAAAAATATCAGCAAAAAAGCTGGACACCACACAACGGAAGCCATAATCGTAAATGGCCCATGCTGCATGCTCCCGGCTGCTGCCGCTGCCAAAGTTTTTACCGCCTACCAATATCTTTCCGCTGTAAATATTATTGTTCAAAACAAAATCCTGCTTTACTGTATTGTCCGGATTGTATCTCCAGTCCCGGAAAAGATTATCACCAAAACCGGCACGTTCGGTAGCTTTTAAAAACCGGGCAGGAATTATCTGGTCGGTATCTACATTTTCCATGGGTAAGGGAACTGCAGTACTGGTAAGAATGGTAAATTTATCGTAGGCCATTATTGATTTATGATTTATGATGTATGATGTCTGATGTCTGATGCTTAATTTTTGACTTTTGACTTTTGACTTTTGACTTTTGACTTTTGACTTTTGACTTTTGACTTTTGACTTTTGACTTTTGACTTTTGACTTTTGATGTATGAAGATTTTACTTTCATCTCCCAGGGAACAAAATATTTAAAACCAGAAGCCCTTACAAAAAATCTCTTGGGTCGGATACTACACCCGAAATGGCTGCAGCGGCGGCTACCAGCGGACTTGCCAGCAAAGTACGGCTGCCGGGTCCCTGGCGACCTTCAAAATTTCTGTTGCTGGTGCTAACGGCATATTTGCCGGCCGGCACCTTATCGTCGTTCATTGCCAAACAGGCTGAACAACCGGGCTGGCGTAACAAAAAACCAGCTTCTGTAAGGATATCTAAAATACCTTCTTCTTTAATCTGGCTTTCTACAATGTGCGATCCGGGAACCAGCCAGGCGGTAATATTATCTGCTTTTTTACGACCTTTTACAATGGAGGCAAACTGGCGAAAATCTTCGATACGGCCATTGGTGCAGCTGCCTAAAAATACATAGTCCACTTTTTTGCCCAGCATTTTTTCATCTTCTGCAAAGCCCATATAATCCAGCGATTTTTTATAAGATGCTTCACCGTCTTTTACGGCGGCTGCTAAAGGAATATTTTTAGAGATACCAGTTCCTAAACCCGGGTTGGTACCATAAGTAATTTGCGGTTCAATATTATCTGCATGAAAATTCAATTCCAAATCAAACTGAGCACCAGCATCTGTTTTTAAAGTTTTCCAGTAAGCAACCGCCGTATCCCATGCTACTCCTTTGGGAGATTTTTCACGACCGTTTAAATAGGCAAAGGTAGTTTCGTCTGGTGCAATCATGCCACCCCTTGCACCACTTTCTATGGACATATTACAAACCGTCATCCGGCCTTCCATACTCATTTGCTCAAATACTTCACCGGCATATTCTACAAAATAACCAGTAGCGCCGCTCGCTGTAATTTGTGAAATAATATAAAGGGCAACATCTTTTGGTAAAACGCCTTTGCCTAATTTTCCTGTTACATTAATCCGCATTTTTTTGGGCTTTGGCTGCATAATACATTGTGACGCTAACACCATCTCCACCTCCGAAGTTCCAATACCAAATGCAATGGCGCCAAAAGCGCCGTGGGTGGAGGTATGAGAATCGCCGCATACAATCGTCATACCCGGCTGGGTAATGCCGTTCTCGGGCCCAACCACGTGAACGATACCGTTTTTCGGATTGTTTAATCCCCAATGAGAGATGCCATATTTGGCGGCGTTATCTTCCAACGCTTTTAGCTGGTTGGCAGAAAGCGCATCCTGCACCGGCAAATGCTGGTTAATGGTAGGTGTATTATGATCGGCTGTTGCAAAAGTTTTATTGGGAAACATAACAGCTACTCCCCTGTTCTTTAATCCTAAAAATGCCACCGGGCTGGTAACTTCATGAATAAAGTGCCTGTCGATGAAAAATACATCCGGACCATCTTCAATTTTTTTTACCACGTGGGCATCCCAAACTTTATCAAATAAGGTAGAAGCCATATTGCTCATGTTTATAAATTTATAGTAATTGCCTGATTCTTAAAATAAGAGTGCAAAATTCGTCAATATTTGCCTAATAGCCATTTATTTTTAGAATTTTATTTACCAGATGGGTTTTTGGTTGAATAAATCAATGATAGGGTAAACGAATGTTGTAAATAATAAAAGCGGCTTCAAAATATTTGCTGCCGGCAACTGGGTAAGTGCTTCCTGTAAAAGGTACCTGCAACAGAAATGTCCATAATGAAAATAACCATGGCTAAAACCATGGTTACCTACCAACTACTTAGTGGTATATTTAAAAAAGCTTTGTGCTGAATAAAAATAATCATTTGCAGGAATGATACTTATCGACTCCTTCAACAACTATTTTCAACAACACGAACTCTTTATAAAGCGCTTATTTTTTTAACAGTGCAAGCAATTGCTTAGCTGCCTCTGCGGATGATGCCGGGTTTTGACCGGTGATTAACAAACCATCTGTAACTACATAACTAGCCCAGTCTGCGGCTTTTGAATAAATACCACCTTTACTTTTTAATTCGTCTTCCAGCAAAAAAGGAACAATATCCGTTAATTGAACTGCAGCCTCTTCTGTGTTGGTAAATCCTGTTACTTTTTTACCATGAACCAACGGATTGCCGTTTTCGTCTTTTACATTTAATAAAACAGACGGTGCATGACAAACAGCTACTACGGGTTTTTTGCTTACCCAAAAGGATTGTATCAGGTTGATAGAATCCTCATCAGTAGTTAAGTCCCACAACGGCCCGTGGCCACCGGGGTAAAATACAGCGTCATAATCGTCGGCAGACAGTTCAGATAATTTATGTGTGTGCGCCAGTAATTCCTGCAAGGGCACATCCTTATCGAAGCGAAGCGTAGCCTCTGTTTGATTGGCTGGTTCTGCGCTTGCAGGATCAATCGGTGGTTGTCCACCTTTCGGAGAAGCGAGTGCCACAACTGCGCCGGTATCTCTTAAAATATAATACGGAGCTGCAAATTCTTCAATCCAAAACCCCGTCTTTTTTCCTGTGTTTCCCAATTCGCTGTGCGATGTTAATACGATTAATACTTTCATGTTTTTATTATTTGATTTTTACTTTAAATACAAACGCCGTCTGCTGTACAGAAAACTGCTGAAGCTGGTACCTCCACCAATGGCTTTTCTTCGTCCCACACTTTTTGCAGCACATTGGTAAAAACTTCTGCCGACTGTGCACCAGATACTGCATATTTATTATTGAAAACAAAGAAAGGTACAGCTTGCACACCTAACTGCTCGCCACGGAATTGATCGATCCTTACTTCTTTTAAGTATTGATTGCTTTGAAGCATTGCTCTTATTTTATCAGACTCAAGGCCGGCGCTTTCACCTATTTGTACTAATGTTTCTGTGTCACCCACATCTTTTCCATCGGTATAATAAGCTGCAAATAGTTTTTCTTTTACTTCATTTTGAACACCTGTTGTTTTTGCCAAATGCAACAGGCGATGTGCATCCATTGTGTTAGTGATGATAGCTTTATCAAAGTTATACTCCAGGCCAACTTCTTTTGCAATGTTGCTCATGTAGTCGTTCATCTCTTTGCCTTTTTCCGGCGATACACCCTTTCTTTCGGCAAGGTATTGGTTAACAGTCTGGCCTAGCACCGGTATCATATCAGAATCTAATTGAAAACTATGCCAAACAATTTCTACCTGCTCTTTTATATCAAATGCAGCTAATGCACTCTCAAATTTCCGTTTGCCGATATAGCAAAAGGGGCAAACAATATCCGACCAGATTTCTACTTTCATAATAACAATTTTTAACTTTTTTTAACGGGTAACCATTTAAACTTACACCGTTAATGCAGGATAATCAATGTACCCTTTGGCACCCGGGGTATAAAACGTTTGCGGATCTGCCTTGTTCAATTCCGAATTTGTTTCATAACGTTTTAACAAGTCTGGATTTGCAAGAAATGGCACACCAAAAGCAACCAAATCTGCATCACCATCTTCCAAGACTTTTATAGCTGTATCCTTATTAAATCCTTTATTGATAATTAATGTCCCTTTAAATAATGGCCTAAAATGTTTGGCAATTTTCGTAACTGCAAATGGCACATCATCTACCGGCACAAAAGGCTCAGTTAAATGGATATAGGCCATTCCATAATCATTCAAACGTGTAACGATGTATTCAAAAGTGGGTATGGTGGCTTCATCCAACTTAATACCCATAAAATTGTGCATGGAAGGATTTAACCGCACCCCCACCCTGTTCAGGTCAATTACTTCTTTCAGCGCCTCTATTGTTTCAAACAAAATACGAGCCTTATTTTCGATACTACCGCCATATTCATCTGTACGTATATTGGAGCAATTATTAAAAAACTGGTGAAATAAATACCCGTTTGCCGCATGAATTTCTACACCATCAAATCCGGCCACTACGGCATTAGCAGCAGCATTTTTAAAATCCTGTATGGTCTGCTTAATTTCCTCAACCGTCATTGCTTTTGGTGTAACGGTATCAACAAAGCCATTGAGTGTGTATGCTTTTTCATGTGGGTTGATGGCGGAAGGTGCATGCGGTAAATCACCGTTATGAAAATCTGGGTGCGACAAACGGCCCACATGCCATAATTGGGCAAAAATTTTTCCGCCTTTATCATGTACTGCTTTTGTTACCAGTTTCCATGCCTCTACCTGTGCAGCTGTGTAGATGCCTGGCACATTAATATAACCAACTGCTTTCGTACTTACATTGGTGCCTTCGGTAATAATTAAACCAGCAGTAGCCCGCTGTTCGTAATAAGTTGCTGTTAAAGTGGTAGCAACTTTCGCATCATTGTCCGAGCGACTGCGAGTAAGCGGAGCCATTACCATTCTGTTTGTTAATTGCAGGCCCGATAAATTATAAGGCGTAAATAAAATTTGTTTTTCCATGTTTGTGTGTCGATTTTTTATTCGTTCTGTTTTAATGTTTTTTTATTTCGGTACTAGTATTTGCCAAATCATCATCATATGCATGTCCTGATTTCTTTCAGGTACCGCATTCAGGTGCGGCACTGCATTATGCAACTGTTATTCCAATAAATGGCATCATTTCCATTGCGGTTGCTTTTGATGCGTCATCGGTTCCTTCCAATAAAACTGTTGACCAGCCTTTTTCATCCTGATTTGCATGAAATAAAATGGTCACTACTTTTGAATGAGGCAGCAATTGCTGCAACGATTTACAGCCATTTGCTGAACAAACTATATTGATAACAGTTTTGCAGGTTGCAACTTCTCTAATCTTTGATGCTATTGCGGCCTGCGCTGCTTCCTTTGCAACTACTATAATAATATCCGCCTCCCAGGAAGCATCTTTACAACACTGAATAACTTCTACGGTTGCATTGTGATTGAATGTTGCAATATCATGGGCGAGTGCAGTAAGTGGCTGTATTTGTTCATCCATCAGTAACAGGCGGTATCGGTTGCAAATGCCTTTCGCAATCACATTACCCAACCTGCTGTTGGCCCCCAATATGGCAACTGTATCTTTATAATCCATTTACTTTTATTAAAACACGAAGGTATACCGGCACAAAGGCGGGGAAGTTGAGGTATGCTAAGAAATGTACTTGATCTAGATCAAGTGCATTTACTTTTTGTTCGAAAGATTTTTTCTGACCCTGCTTAATGTTTCGGGAGTGATTCCCAGGTAAGAAGCAATTAAATTCTGTGGTATTCTTTGTATAAGCTGTGGGTTGGCTGCAGCAAGCCTTGTATATTTTTCTTCGGCAGAATAACTGATGGAGTTGATAAGACGTCTTTCTTTGGAGATGATATTGTTTTGAAAGAGTATTCTGAAATAACGCTCCATCACAGGCACTTTCAGCATCATTTCCTCAAAGCCCGCCAACGTGATCATTAACAATTCTGCATCTTCAATGGAATCTATGTTATAGGTAGATAATTCCCCTGATAAAAAACTATAAATGTCGCCCATCCACCAGCCTTCCCACGCAAATTGTATCATGTGTTCGTTGCCTTTTTCATCTACATTATAGGAACGCAGTAAACCGTTCTCTACAAATACAAAGTACCTACACACATCACCCTCCTGCAAAAGGTATTGCTTTTTACGAAGCTTTTTAGGAGTGAAATATGTTTTTATCAGCGCTTGTTCATTGGCACTTAGAACAACTTTCTCTTGTAGATGAGTAAAAAACACTTGAAACATGCCCCAAAAATAGGTTGAAACAGGGATATAATTTACGGGGCGCAACGAAGGGGTGCAATTCAAATTAGCTACGCAGTACGGCTGCAAAAAAGCCCATATACACCGAATGATTGACCTCACCCCCAACCCCTCTTCGAAGGAGAGGGGAGCCTGACTCTAAAAATTAGGCAACTCATTTTTATTGACTACCAGTAGGTTAGCAATGGTGTATATATAATTGTCGTTGGTTGGCTCGGACACCAAGCTGGGAGCAAATGGAATATACGCAGAGGGTGAATAAATCTCTGCGTAACCTCCGCTAACTCATGTTCTCATCGGTGACAATAAACCGCAGAGAGCCGGAGAAAATAGAGTTAACGCTGAGAGAAAATAAAACGCTGCGAAAACTCTGCTAGCTCATGTTCTCAGCGGTGAGAAATGCCTTCTAATCAAGAAAATCTTTCAGGGTTAAATGCATCCAGGTTAATGGAGGTTGGTTTACCATTTGCCAATTCAGCGATTAATTTCCCTGTGGCCGGCCCAAGGCTTAAACCACTCATGGCATGTCCGCCGGCTATCAACAGGTTATCTATTTTCTTTGAGAATCCGATGTAGGGAACACCATCCGGTGTGCATGGTCTGAAACCATACCAGATGTCTTTTTCGGCAGGCATTTTTAAATCGATGTTAGAAAAATACTTTGGCACAGATTGCACAATACCAGCTACCCGTTTCATATTTACTTTATTATTGACTGCTGCAATTTCCATTGTGCCGCCATACCTCATATGCCCGTCCATCGGCGTAATGGCCACCCTTGCTTCGCATAAAATGGCGGGGATATTTAATTTTTTTTCTGGTGTGTTTAATGTAAAGGAATATCCCTTCCCCGGCATTAAAGGAATAGACAGGCCTGCCATTTTTGTTAACTGTGGAAGCCATGAACCGCTTGCCATCACCACCATATCTCCCTGCAGTTCTCCATTGCTGGTAACCAATTTTTTAATTTTATTTTGTTCCGTAATAATTTTATCTACGGTGCAATTGGTTTCAAAAATCACTCCCGATTCTTTCAAGGCAATTATCAATTGGGAAATTAATTTGTTGGGATATAAATGTGCATCACAACGATAATGTACTGCACCCAAAATATCCAGTTGAACTTCCGTCTCCAAAGCCTGGGCTTGCTGCTTATCCAGCGCCTCTACATCGAGGCCCAGGGAACGGGCTTTTTCTGCAAGACGAATTTCTTCCTCAGCCACTTTCTCAGTTTTAAAATACATCATAATACCCTTTTTCTCCAAAGCAAAATCGAAACCGGGTGTGGCTGCTAAATCCAGGTACAGTGATTTGCTTAACAAATTAATATCACGAAGCGGTATTGCGGATTGCTCAACATTTTGCTGTGAAGCGCTTTTGATAAATTTTAATCCCCATGAAATGAGCTCCCGGTTCAAAGATGGCTTTACATAAAAAGGACTCTTGCTGTTGAACATCCATTTTATTCCCTGTGCAATCATACCGGGTGCTGCAAAAGGCACAAAATGACTAGGGACAATCATTCCCAGGTTACCCAAAGAACAACTATCCGACAAATCCGTCTTATCGATAACGGTAACATCCCATCCACTTTGCTTTAGATAGTATGCTGAACTCAATCCAACAACGCCACCACCAATAACCAATGCTTTCATAATATGCCTGTAAGTTTTTTAAATTATAATACCTGGAACCCATAAGCGTAAGGATCATCTTCCGGATCTATGCTGATGGTATTGTAACCGTAAATTCTTGCCCAGCCTTCTATACCGGGCCTGATAGCGGGTTTGTCACCAACCATTGTTTCTTCTTCAATCGTTCCTGTAAATTTTGAACCAATAATACTTTCATGTATAAACAAATCGCCTTTCTTCAATTTCCCTTTTGCATACCATTGAGCCATACGTGCAGAAGTACCCGTGCCGCAAGGGCTTCGATCAATTGCTTTATCACCATAAAAAACTGCATTGCGTGCAGTGGAGTTGCTGTCTAAAACAGCCCCCGTCCATAGGATATGTGAACAGCCGTTGATGGTTGGATTATCGGGATGAACAAAACTGTATTGGGCATTGATATTTTTACGCAGTTCTCTCGCCCATGCAATAAGTTTATCAGCAGAATAATGTTCAATACCTTTAAAATTTTCCTGTACATCAACAATTGCATAAAAATTACCTCCGTAAGAAACATCTACGGTTAACGCTCCTAATTCAGGGCAATTGACGGTTAAGTTTTCAGCAGCGAGGAAGGATGCTACATTTGTAAGTTTAACGCTTTTTACTTTTTTCCCTTCTTGTTGATAGCTGATTAAAACCAGTCCTGCAGGCGCTTCCATGCGTATCAAACCCGGAACCTTTGGAATGATCAATCCTTCTTCAATAGCAATAGTAATTGTCCCTATTGTTCCATGACCACACATGGGCAAACAACCGCTGGTTTCAATAAACAATACAGCTACATCATTTGCTGGATCATGTGGTGGGTATAAAATACTTCCGCTCATCATGTCGTGACCACGTGGTTCAAACATGAGTCCTCTGCGTATCCAGTCAAACTCTTTTAAAAAATGCTGGCGCTTTTCACTCATGTTGGCGCCTTGTAAAAAAGGGCCACCGCCGGCAACTAACCTCACCGGGTTACCACAAGTGTGGGCATCTATGCAAAAGAATTTTTTTGAAGACATGAATGGTTATAGTTTTAAATTTTAAAGTTTGCTAAGAGCGGCGTGCAACTAGCTGTGAGCTTTGAGCTGTGAGGGGCGTGCGGTTTGTTGTAAATGGTGAATCTTAAATCGTCAATGGTCAATTGTAAATGTTAAACTCTAACAAAATACGTACTGCTCAACGCTCGTAGCTAGTAGCTCGCTGCTCAAAGCTCTCAGCCGCCACTTACCTCCTAAACTCCCCATTTATCTTCCGCATTATTTTAAGTGGATTATCATCTTTTAATGCTAACGGCAATAATCCCTGTGGACAATCCTGCCAGCAAAAAGGTCGGGCAAATCTTTTGATGGCATCTGCACCTACAGACGTACTTCTTGCATCTGTTGTTGCCGGAAAAGGTCCGCCGTGAACCATGGCATGACAAACTTCTACTCCGGTAGGAACTGCATTGTAAATAAGTCTTCCCACTTTTAAAGACAATTCAATGATACAATTCTGGAAATTATTTAAATCATCACTATTGCCCATCACCGTGCCAGTTAACTGACCATGTAATGATTGCAATGCTTTCAGCATTTCCAGCTGATCCGCACATAAAATAATCAAAGATGCAGGTCCAAATATTTCGTTTTGCAATTGCGGGTTCTTAATAAAATCAGCAGCAATTACTTTTAATAATGCAGCCGATCCTTTTGCAGCAATGGACACATTTTCTCCTTCGTATAAAACCGTTACGCCATTTTCGTTGGCTGCTTTATTTTTTGTTTGATAATAATTATTGCAGATATTTTTATTAAGCATGATGCCTGCCGGTGCTGCTGCTAATTTCTCTTTCAATTCAGTAATAAAGGCTTCCGTATTTTCATCATTGATTAAAAAAATTAAACCCGGATTGGTACAAAACTGACCAACACCCAATGTGATGGAACCAGCTAGTTGCGCCGCCAATGCGCCGGACGCAGCTTTTATTTGTTGCGGCAAAATCAATACAGGATTGATGCTGCTCATCTCCGCATAAACAGGAATGGGAACCTCCCGTTCGTTGATGGCGGCTTTATAAATAGCCATGCCTGCTTTAAAGGAACCGGTAAAACCAATCGCCTTAATGCCCGGATGTTTAACCAGTTGCATTCCTGTTATGGGGCCTTCGCCAATTAAAAAGGAAAATACACCTTCAGGCATATTGCATTTTATTGCAGCATTTTTTATGACCGTTGCCATCATTTCATTTGTTCCTAAATGAGATTCATGCGCTTTAACAATAACAGGATTTCCTGCAGCTAATGCAGAAGCCGTATCACCACCGGCGGTAGAAAAAGCGAAGGGAAAATTGCTTGCACCAAAAACTACCACGGGGCCCAATGGTACCAACATTTTTCTGAGATCAGCACGGGGCAAAGGTTTTCTTTCCGGCAGTGCTTCATCAATTACCGCCTCTACCCAGGAGCCTTCTCTTAACTGGTCGGCAAATAATTTTAATTGCCCGGTTGTTCTTCCTCTTTCACCTAATAACCTTGCTTCCGGTAAACCTGTTTCCTGCATCGCCCTGTTGATCAAGTCATCTCCCAGTGCCACAATTTCTGTTGCAATGGTTTCCAGGAAAACAGCTTTCTGTTCTGCGGTACAGTGCCTGTATTCTTCAAAGGCGGTTACGGCAAGCGCAACAGCATCATTAACTTCATTACTGGTTGCAATACAAAAAGTTTCTGGCAGATATTCCTGCTGCACGGGGCTGTATGCTGTTAAATGTTTATCACCCTTAGCACTTTCCTTAAATCCAATTAAATTATATCCCTTTAACATTTTACAGTATTTCTAAATTTAAATAATCAGGCAGTGTTGGCCTGGTTGCAATGCCATTATTTATTATTGATAAAACCCGGTCTCTTTCTGCTCCTGTCAATGCTAGTCTTGGCGCTCTTACATATTCACTACTAATGCCTGTTTGCGTAGCTGCCAGTTTTATATATTGTACCAGTTTTGGTAAGATATCCAGCTCGAGCAATGGCAGAAACCAGCGATAAATTTTTAATGCTTCCTGGTACTGTCCTGCTTTAACAAGACGATATAATGCAACTGTTTCTGCAGGAAAAGCATCTACCAAACCGGCTACTAATCCATCGGCTCCCAAAGCCAGTTCTTCCAATGTAAGTGTATCTACACCGCACAATATTTTAAAACGGTCACCAAATGTATTCTTCATCCTGGTAACATTCGATACGTCTCTTGTTGATTCTTTTACTGACCTGATATTATCAACCTTTGCCAGTTCTTCAAACATATCCAACGTTACTTCAATTTTATAATCAACCGGATTATTGTACACCATAATCGGAAGCGATGTATTACCGGCAACCGTTTTAAAATACACGATTGTTTCCTGGTCATCCGCCTTATATCTCATGGGTGGCAACATCATCAAACCGTCGGCACCATTGCTTTCTGCGGCCTGCGCCACTTGTATTGCCTGCCTCGTTGATTGCTCTGCGATGGTTGCAATTACAGGTACCGCAGCTTTCGATGTTTGCTTAGCATAAATCAAAAGCTCCCTTACTTCTTCCGGCGTTATGGTACTGGCTTCGCCCAACGAACCACCGATAATTAGCCCGCTCACACCTGCAGTTAACTGGGCATTAATATTCTTTGCGAACATTTCAAAATCGACCGTATCGTCTTGTTTAAACGGCGTTAACATGGCTGGATAAACGCCTTCCCATTTTACTTTAAGCATAATTGTATAATTGAATTTATTTAAGTCTTACAAATATTTATATCAAAATGTTTCCTTCCTATTTAATCAAAAATTGTCTAATGCATTTACCTGTTATCTAGATAAGCACGTGGGTAAAAAAGAAAACAACACTACTGTTGGCGCAATGAAAATAATTCAATTTATTATTCTTGCTTCAAAAAAAGTTTTGTTGTGCAGGAAGATGATCTGCCTCTTAACAAATAAAATCTTTAAAGACACTGTCAGTAGGCTGCGATAAGAAAGGAATCTTTTTGGAAAAATAATTAGTAGATTTATTGAGTTAAATTAAAATAATGAGTAACTATCCAAGTATTTTCAACGATGTAATAGGCCCTGTAATGCGGGGGCCATCCAGTTCTCATTGTGCCGCTTCTTTGCGGATCGGTCGCTTGTGCAGAGATTTAATAGATGGACAGATCAATCATATCCTGATTGAATTTGATCCACATGGGTCGTTGGCTACCACCCATAAGAGTCAGGGATCTGATATGGGATTATTCGGTGGATTTTTAGGATGGGAAGCATTTGACGAAAGGTTGCAATCCTCGGCAGAATACATTGATAAAGCAGGAATAGATATTGACATCGAGATTGTTCCGCTTACTGCAAGCAAGCATCCCAATACTTACCAGCTTACCTTAAGTTCTTCAAATGAATGCCATCGACTGGTGGCTATTTCAACCGGTGGTGGCATGATTGAAGTGATATCCATTGATGGTGCCTCGGTATCCTTAGCCGGTGATTATTTTGAAACATTAATCTATTGTGATAGCCCCGGTAAAGTAACCAATTACATTCAGCAGGTTTTTGATGTGGATTCAATTGAGTGGCATCCCGGTGAACATTCATTTGTTGAAATAAAAGCACAGCAGTTTTTACCTGATGATTTCTGCAATGAGTTACTGGCATTTACTGAAGTGCAAAGGATAAAAAAACTGGCACCGGTATTACCCGTTATGGCACGAAAAAATTTGTCGGTTCCTTTTATTACCTGTGAGGAGATGTTGCAGTTTAATTTAGAAAAAAACCTTTCGTTATGGGAACTGGCCATTGCTTACGAAAGTGAGAGAGGAGGTATTTCAAATAAAGAAGTATTTGAAAAGATGCGTGCCATTTTACACATCATGGAGAATGCCATACAACTCGGTTTAAATGGAACGCATTATACCGACAGAATTTTAGGAAGCCAGTCTTTACAATTGAAAGAACAATTACAGAAAAAGAGATTGACTGGCGGCGATGCCAATAATATCATCATCATGTATGTATCTGCCATGATGGAAGTAAAAAGTTCGATGGGGGTAATTGTTGCTGCACCAACGGCCGGATCATGCGGTGCATTACCAGGCGCTATCATCGGCATGGCATCGTCAATGAATTTACATGAAGATGAAAAAGTAAAAGGCTTGTTAGCAGCAGGATTGATTGGAGTTTTTATTGCGGCCCATGCCACTTTTGCTGCAGAGGTAGGTGGGTGTATGGCCGAAACAGGAAGCGGGGCAGGCATGGCAGCAGCCGGAATTGTAGTGATGGCGAATGGCACTTTACAGCAATCGCTTGGTGCTGCATCACTGGCCTTACAAAATTCATTGGGCTTAATTTGCGATCCCATTGGTAACCGGGTAGAAGCACCCTGTTTAGGAAGAAATGTAATGGCGGCCACCAATGCAGTAGCCTGCGCCAACATGGCTTTGTCTGATTACAATGCGTTGATTCCATTAGACGAAGTGATAACCACCATGAAAAAAGTAGGCGATGAAATTCACCATACTTTAAGATGTACCAACCTTGGCGGCCTGTCGATAACTGCAGCCGCAAAAGAAATTGAAGCAAAACTGGAAGAGCGCTCTCCCAGCTTTTTTAAAGTTTGTTAACTCCACAAAAAATAGCAGCGTGTAACGCAATAAAAATATGATTACAATAATATGGGCTGCATTGATTGTTCTTGGCCTGGTGTTTACTGTAGTACTCGCCAGGGATATTATCAAACATAAAAATGTACTGGAAAAAGTAAGCATCTGGAAAAACGCCGTCATTGGGTTTGTTGTAAACTTTTTTGATGTGCTGGGTATTGGTGCTTTTGCCCCACAAACTGCATTGCTAAAATTCACCAAACAAACAGACGATAGTGTGATGCCGGGCACCCTAAATGTTACCAATACCATCCCGGTATTAATACAGGCCATCATCTTTATTAAAATAATTGAGGTGGATGTATTAACGCTTGTATTAATGTTACTATCTGCTACCATTGGCGCTATACTGGGTGCAAACATTATATCAACCTTGCCGGTAAAATCCATCCGGCTGATAATGGGTTTCGCTTTGCTGGTTACGGTTTGTTTTATGTTCGCCAGGAAGATGAACTGGATACAGGGCGGTGGCGATGCCCTATCGCTGCGGGGGAGTAAATTAATAATTGCTGTTGCTGTCAATTTTATTTTAGGCGCATTGATGACTGCCGGCATTGGATTGTATGCTCCCTGCATGGCGCTTGTATTTGCATTGGGCATGTCGCCGCAGGTTGCATTTCCCATTATGATGGGCTCCTGTGCATTTCTTATGCCACCAGCTTCTTTTAAATTTATCAGCAAGGGAGCTTATAACAGGAAGGCAACGCTTGCCATGACAATACCAGGCGCCATAGCAGTGTTGATTGCTGCTTTTTTTGTAAAATCATTGCCACTCGACAACCTAAAAATAATCGTGATGATAGTAATTTTGATTACAAGTTTCATCATGTTTAAAGATGCATTTAAAAAAACAACAACCAATGATGCCGCAAAACAAACCGTATAAAGCCAACAATTTTACTGGTAAAAAATTATTAAACAGGAGCAAGTTAATTGCCGTTAGTTTAGTTTATCTGCTCTCCCCTTCTTCATTGCTATATGCCCAGGAAGCTGGAATACCGAGCAGGATTGAGCAAAAACAATTTACCCCATCTTCTTTTATGTGGTACACAAAACCGGCCACGCAATGGGAAGATGCATTGCCTGTTGGTAATGGCAGACTAGGTGCAATGGTGTATGGTAAAACCGGTGAAGAAATTATACAACTCAATGAAGATACCTACTGGTCGGGCGGGCCATATTCAACAGTAGTAAAAGGCGGTCATAAAGTTTTGCCGGCAGTTCAAAAATTGGTTTTTGAGGGCGAACTTTTAAAAGCGCATAATTTATTTGGGCGGCATTTAATGGGATACCCGGTGGAGCAACAGAAATACCAGTCGCTGGCGGAATTACATCTTGCTTTTTCGAAACCAGATTCTGTCACCAACTATAAACGCTGGCTCAATTTGGAAGATGCTACTACCGGTGTATCTTATACAAAGGGTGGAGTAACTTACCAACGGGAGGTTTTTTCTTCGGCACCCGACCAGATAATAGTAATCAGGATAACTGCTGATAAAAAAGGGAGCATTAATTTTTCTGCCATCTTAAGAGGTGTAAGAAATCAAACCCATTCCAACTATGCCACGGATTATTTTCAAATGAATGGTTATGGAAAAGATGGGTTGAAATTAACCGGTAAGTCTGCCGATTATATGGGAGTAAAAGGTCAGCTAAAATATGAAGCAGTTCTAAAAGCAATACCTGAAGGCGGTAAAATGTTTGTGGATGATGCCACCCTCACCGTTGAAAATGCAGATGCGGTTACTTTATATTTTGTGGCAGCAACCAACTTTGTTAATTACAAAGATGTTTCAGCCAACGCAGCAGAGCGCATTCAACAATACCTGAACAGGTTGAAGACGAAGCAGTATGCAGATTTAAAGGATGCTCACGTAAAAGACTACCAGCAATTATTCAACCGGGTAAAACTGACCTTCCCCAATACTGAAAATTCTTTTCTACCAACAGATGAAAGAATGAAAAGTATCCAGGCGAACAGTGAGCCTCAACTGGCTGCATTGTGTTACCAGTTTGGCAGGTATTTGTTAATTGGGTCTAGCCGGAAAGGCACGCAGGCAGCTAATCTGCAGGGCATCTGGAATAACGACATGAACCCGAACTGGGATTCTAAGTACACCACCAATATCAACACACAAATGAATTACTGGGCCGTTGAATCAGCCAATCTTTCTGAATGTGCTGCCCCTTTATACAGTTTGATAAAAGACATTACTGACCAGGGTGCACAGGTGGCAAAAGAACATTACGGATCAAAGGGATGGGTGCTACATCAAAATACCGATATATGGAGAGTGGCCGCACCCATGGACGGTCCTACATGGGGAACATTTACAGTGGGCGGTGCATGGCTCACCAATGAATTATGGGAACATTATTTATTTACAAAAGATAAAAACTATGCAAAAGGATTTTATCCGATACTAAAAGGTTCTGTAGATTTTTTTATGAATTTTTTAGTAAAACATCCCAACGGAAAATGGCTGGTCACTAACCCCTCCACCTCTCCTGAAAATTTTCCCGGCAGTGTTAAAAACGGGCCTTACTTTGATGAAGTAACGGGAAGTATGGTGCCCGGCACTACTATCTGTGCAGGCTCGTCCATTGATATGCAAATCATATCAGATCTCTTTAAAAATTACCAGCAAGCCAGTAAACTATTAGGAGCAGATGCTGCCTATGCAAAGCAAGTGGATGCTGCAAAAAACAAATTGGTTCCACCTCAAATCGGTAAGGATGGATCGCTGCAGGAATGGAGTGAAGACTGGACTCAACTGGAAAAAAATCACCGGCACTTTTCGCATTTGTATGGTTTGTATCCGGGTAATGTGCTGTCAGCAAAAAGAACACCTCAATTTATTGAACCCATTAAAGCAGTATTAAATCAAAGAGGAGATGAAGGTGCCGGTTGGTCAAGAGCCTGGAAGATGTCTTTATGGGCAAGATTGTATGACGGCGACCGGTCTTATAAAATTTTTAAGGCGTATTTAAAAGACCAGTGCTTTGTACAAATGTTTGCCAAATGTTTTAAACCCATGCAGGTGGATGGATCTCTTGGAGCAGCTGCTGGTATTACCGAAATGCTTTTGCAATCGCATGAAAGCGTAATAGATTTTTTACCGGCGCTGCCAAAAGAATGGAGTGAAGGGAGTTTTGAAGGCGTATGTGCAAGAGGTGGCTTCGAATTAAATTTTCAATGGAAAAATAATAAACTCACCCAGGCAAACATCTTATCTAAGGCTGGAGAAATTTGTACATTACATCTTCCTGCAACAGTTGTAGTAACCAGTAATGTAGCAACCATTCATCCGGATGTTCATCCGGATGGCATGATCAGTTTTCCAACAAAAAAAGGTGTTCTTTATCAAATATCTAACTTGTAGAAAAAAATTATGTGGCCCTGCTTTAAAGTGCAGGGGATGTTCAACTTAGAGATATCTTGGCTTTCCTTTCACTAAAAAACTTACCTGTAAATTTGCGGAGCATTATGAAAAAAAACTTATTATCTGTTGGCCTTTTTGTTCTTGTATCCACTGGATTTTGCCAGCAATCACTTAATCGAAAAAGGGGAATTTACCTGTCATTTGAGCAATTAGCAAATAACAACCCTGCAGTTACGGACAGTTTTGATATAAAGGAAAGAACCAAAGGGAATATAGTACTGACGGGAGGAGGAAAATATACTTTTGATTTATTATCGGGATCAAAGCAGGCATACAAACTGCTCAGGAAAGATATGGTTGGAATTTCTGACGGTACTCATTTTTATATTTCTGATAAATATAGTGGTGGAGGTTGGCAAGGCCTTACGATTTGCATTTTATCAGGGCCTTACATCATTGCAAAAACACAGGGCAGTGATGGTCAATATACGGGAGGAGGTATTATACCCTCATTGATAAAAATAGAGAGTGGTTATTTGATAAACCTACAGACAGGAAAGTCTGTACCAATTAGCAACAAAGTTTTAAAAGAATTACTGGCACCCTATCCCGAGATTGCAAAGAAATATTCTGTTACTGCAGGCCTCACAAGCAGTTTAGTACAAATTGTGAGTGACATTAACAAAGAGATGAATGCAAAATGATTTGCTTATGCACGGAAACGTGAACATCACATACACTAACAGCCATTTAGCTTTGGCTTGTTGGCTGTTATTTGATACTTCTTATTGCTATTTCTTTTATGCCTGACAAATACAACTTATTGGTCTTTTGTTTTACATATTGCTTTAAGAGAATTTGTCCTGTAAGACTATTTTTAAAAACCATTACGCCAAATTTTCTTCCAAAACAAGTGGTATCCATCAATACATTTGGAACACTTTAAAAAGTTGTTTCCTATTGTGGTTTAGTAACATCAATTTTTCGCTGAATTGTTTTTATGGAACAATGATATTTTAAAGCAAGCTGTTACACTACCTAAACAGTTCCTGCATCTTCATCCATATTTCCTTATACTGCTTCTTCATTTTTTTATCTAAAAAAGAATGGTCTATCAAATCTATCACTTCCTCATTTTTACTGCTAAAAAGTTTAAAACTATTATAATAAACCTTTTCATTTATCCGTAAGTTTTCAGCTAGTGCTTTAAAGTCGGTCAATTTTATTCTTGCCTTTTTACCATTCAATGTAAGGGCTAATTCTTCTTCATCTTTGGGGTTAAGCAGGTTTACATTTAACAAGTCATAAGCCGGGCTTAGCACAATTCCTTCGGGCTGGTGCATCAATGAGAAATTTTTCAAGTGCATATCATTATTGCCACATAGGTAACTGAATAAAACCAGTTCAAAATAACTTAGCAGGTCAAGCCCTTTGTGGCAATAGTGGGCTACCAACTTACCCGCTTTTTCATAAGAACTTTTGTATTTATTCTCCGTTAAAAATTCCGACAATTGGCACAGGTCTTCTACGTGTATTTTCTTTCCTTCTTTTCTATCGAAACGTTTGGCAATATATACCATGCTGCCATTGCTGGCTTGCAGCAGTGTATGCTCGCAAACCGGTATTTTAAACAGTTCGGCTAGGTGCATCGTAAGGTCTTCTGTTTCCGGCATTATAGGGTAAGCGTGGTGCTGTGGTTTTAAAATAAACTCTCCCCAAAGCCCAACAATGGTTAAGCGATTGTGTCCTTTTTCTTTTAGCAGGGTAAGCGATAATTTGGGCTGTACCCCTGTAACCGCTATACGCCGGTTAACGGTTTGTTTCGCCAGCGATGCAATCAATGCGTCATCCAGTTGAAGCGATGGCAATTCTGCTGTACCAAAAAACTTTTTAGAACAGGATGGATGATATTGAGATTCCCCGGCATCTTTATAGCAAAACCAACAATTATTCATGTGTTGCATTTATTATTTTTCAATTGTCACATGGAATTCGCCTTTAAACATCCGGTTATATTCAAGATTTTATTTTGGCTCATTTCATGGTCATTTATTCAGGCTCAACCGTTACAGCCCCAATTGTGTCCCGGCAGGTGGTTATTAATAATTCGAAACGGTCGTTGGCTTTTACTTTCCAGTATTCTACAGCAATATCCAGCAACCAACCTTCCGGTATTAGTCCGTCAAAAAATGCGAACAACGTTTTGCTGTTGTATGATTCCTGTTGCTTTGGAAGCGTAAGGCTTATAGCCTTGCTGTTTGGAAGTTGCAGGTACTTTGCCTCATACTGCAATAGATAACCTTCATCCGTTTCCGAAAGCCGGGCTGCCAAAACCCCGTCGTATAATACCTTTGCGGTTTTAGCCATTTTTCTGTGCTTTTGGGTTAACAACTAATTCGGCCCCAAAGAGTGCCAGTACCTGGTTTATTTTGTCCATACGCATGGTGGTTTTGCCTTGCTCAATTTCTCTTACCAGGCGAAGCCCTACACCTGCCTTTGCAGCCATTTCTGCCTGCGTAAGTTTGCTCTGCTTTCGTTGTTGCTTTAAAAATACGGAAGGTTTCATTTTATACCTTTTATGGTGTAAAGATAGTAGATTAGTTTCAATTATACCCAATAAGGTATAATATCAAATATTATCTTACAATTGTACCCTAACGGGTATAGAATATTGTTACTGTAGGTATTGAAAGGCTTTATGCTTTAAAAGTTTTTGCTGTACTGATTTTGATCTTTCAACAGGTATATAACTGCTACAATTAAATGTACTGTACCTATAAAATCAGAATCTTGTTAAAGAATGCCTGTAAATATTCCAGCACAGAAACAATTCAGCTAATACCAAAATAGGTAAGATTTAAAGCGAAAACAAAAAACAGGACAAGTGGAATTAATTCCAGCTTTTCCTGTCAAGTCGTCCTCCCTGTACAAATTTGTACATTAAATCGTCCGGCAACAGTTGTAATAACCAGTAATGGAGCAACCATCCAACCGGATGTTCATCCGGATGGCAACATCAGTTTTCCTGCAAGAAAAGGAGCTCAGTATCAAATAAATAATTTGAAGTTGAAATAAAGCAATAATGAAAGATTAGGCACAATTAAAAATATAAAGGTGGAAATATAATTGCCAATCATATCCAGCCCTAATTGATAATTTATAATACGCAACTCTATACAACGACCAATACCTAATCAAAAAATAAACTCGTTACTTTTCAAAAAAAGAGTTGCGACTCTTATTAATGCTTTTAAAGCCTAAAAGATTCTAGGCAACAGCAAGGCTTACTTTTTTACAAAGCCATTTTGCAATCATTGCAACCAGTTCCTGTTCATCAAAAGGTTTTGAAATAAAATCATCCATACCTGCAGCAAAACATTTATCACTTTCACCTTTAATGGCGTTTGCGGTTAACGCAATAATAGGCACAACAGACCTCAGCTCATCCCTGATAATTTTGGTTGCTTCCAGGCCGTCCATTATTGGCATCTGCATATCCATCAATACCAGGTCAAATTCAGTTTTCTTTAATGCCTCTATACTTTGAACACCGTCGACAGCCTCTATAATTTCAACGCCATACCTCTGAAGTGTAATAGTTGCCACCAGCCTGTTAATTTCATTGTCTTCTACCAGCAGAATCTTCTTTCCCTTTAAAACAGCATTGTCTGCAATATGTGCCTCTTTTTTCAACAAGTCGCCATCATCTCCTACTGCAAAGGGAATAGAAAGTATAACACTTGTACCGTTATTTTTTTCGCTTATTACTTGTATATCACCACCCATCAATCCTGTTAGCTGCTGTGTGATGGTCATGCCAAGTCCTGTGCCGCCGAACTTACGGCTTACAGATTTGTCTTCCTGGGTAAAGCTCTCGAAAAGGGTATTCAGAAATTCCCTGTCCATACCAATGCCATTATCTGACACAGTTATTTGAACTGCCTGAAAGTCTTTATTTTCACTTTGCAAGCTGCAGTTAATTTTTACTGTACCTTTCTCAGAAAACTTAACCGCATTACTTACCAGGTTAAATAGTATCTGCTTCAGGCGGTATGGGTCTCCTTTTAGTATCATGGCAACATTTTCATTAGTGAAGCTACTCACTAATATTCCCTTTTCGGATGCCCGGTGCTGCATTACATCAACAGTGTTCTTAAAGACTTCTCTGATGTTGAAACCAATATTTTCTAATGACAGTTTTCCTGCTTCTATTTTTGAAATATCCAGAATATCGTTAATGATCACCATCAGGTGTTCACCCGCATTGTTGACGGTATCAAGGTAAAATTTTTGCGTTTCATCAAGTGTTGTTTTCTGCAACAGGCGGCTCACGCCAAGTATGGCATTCATCGGAGTTCTAATTTCATGGCTCATATTAGCAAGAAAAGTTTGTTTGGCTAAGGCCGAAGATTCCGCCTGCTCCCTTGCTTCCAGCAATTCATACTCCAGTAGCTTCTGTTCGGTAATATCTAAATGAATACGGATAGAGCCCACCAATTCTTCGTTATCGTTATACCTGGGAGCACCACTGATGAGCCACCACTTTAGTTCGCCATTTTTATTTTTAACGGCAATCTCGTACGCATCAGAGATCCCCTGCTTTCTGCTACCATTTTTCATTTCCATCAACGCCACATTCGCACCTGTAACAAAAAGGTCAGTTGGTTTTCTACCAATCAATTCTTCGATTTCAAATCCGCTCATTTCACAAAAACTATGATTGGAGGAACGGATGATCTCCTGGTTATCTACCTCGATCAAACCAAGATTCATGTTGGTAATAATATTCCGGTATTTTTCTTCTTTTATTTTTAAGGCCTGTTCAGCATTTTTTCTTTCCGTAATGTCCAACATAAACCCGGTAAATACAGTAGCGCCTTCCGGGGTATAGTATGAAAAAGAAGAGGTAACAGAATACCAGATCGTTCCACGTTGCGATGTCACCAGTCTTGCTTCTGAATGAAATGATTCTAATGTTTCCCTTGCGTGTTTGCGTTTATTTAGTATTTCCTGAATGTCATCTGGGTGTACATACCGGTGATACTGATAAAACTCATCGGGAGCTATTCCAAAAACCTTCTCCATTGCAGGGCTTACATACCTTAATCCTTCTGTTCCATCTTTTCGGAATTCGTACTCATAAATTACCCCGGGGATATTTTCTGAAAGTGTCTTAAATTGTTTCACCCTGTTTGAAAGTGCTGCTTCCAACTCTTTTTGTTTGGTAATGTCAAGGTGTGTACCGATAATTTTTTGCGGTTTACCTTCGGCATCTTTTTCAGTCACTACACCCCGGTCAAGTACCCAATGAACTGAACCATCTTTGTGAAAAATTCTATATTCAAGCGTATGATGATCAATTACGCCTTTCTTATATTTTGCGTCATTATCTTTGAGTATTATCTGGTCTTCAGGATATATCATTTCCCACCATAAATTGGCTTCATCAGTAAATTCTTCACTACTATATCCCAGTATATTATTATCAGCGTTTGAAAAAAAGGTCTTTTGCGTTTTGAAATTATGTTCCCAATAATTGTCGCCAACATTTGTTAAAGCTATTTTAAGCCTTTCTTCATACTCTTTTAATTTTTTCTGTGAAGCTTTTTCTTTTGATATGTCATCAACCATCGCAAAATACTGTATTACTTCCCCTTCCTCATCCACTACAGCCTGGCCTCTTGTTCGTCCCCAAAACCAGGTACCATCTTTCCTGTAGTGAATCAACTCCGAATTAAAAGATCTGCCGTGTTCAAAATCATTTACCATTTCTCTCAACACCCCTCTGTCACTCATTGGCCCCTTGCACAGATCAAAAGGGGTTTTTCCCGTTATTTCATCTTTTGAATATTTGGTAATATTTGAAAAACCTTCATTTGACCAGGAAATTTTGCCCATCCTGTCGGTAAATACCACCCCATTTTCATTTGCACTCGCCACTGCCGATATCCGTTTATATTCTTCTTCGGATTTTTTCCTTTCGGTTATATCGGTGTTGGTTCCAATCACCCGTCCGCCTGGCGCTGACTCACTCTTAAATACTTTTCCCCTATCAAGAACCCATACGTAGTGACCACTCTTATGCTGCAGTCTGTATTCCCGTTGGTGGGATGTTATACTTTTTCTGATATAGTCCTTTCCTGTTTGAATAACTCCTGGCCTGTCGTCCGGGTGTACTCTGCTTAACCATTCTTTTTTATTGTTTCCAAATTCATCATCTTCATAACCAAGCATTTTTTTAAACTGCGGGGAAAAGAAAACTTCTTTTGTTAAGGCGTCATATTCCCAAACTCCGTCTCCTGATCCCTCCAAAGCAAAATGCCAGAGTTCCTGGCTGGTTCTTAATTTATTCTCCACCTTCTTTCTTTCATTAACCTGTTCATTCAGGTAACTGGCTATCGTCAGAAGATCATCTGAATCATTAATTTTATAATCTCCAGTAATAGTGCCGATGGTTTCCTTCAACTTTTCAACAGATTGTTTTTTTACTGCCACTTGGGATTTAAGCTGGTGATTGATTTCAATATATTCTTCCTCACTGACGGCGAATGCTCTATCTGCAATATCTCTGTCTCTTTCCCAGGAATTATAAGAATTATTTACAGCAACAAGCAATCTTTGCAGATCCGGATGATGGCGCAATGATTCGGGCAAGTATTTTGAAAGTTGCTTTTGAAGTAGTTTATGGTAGCTCATAAAAGGAAGTTATTGTCATTGTTTGATTGTGCAGGCAGCTGTGCCCCCCGCCGTTAAAGGGAGATATTTCACCATACGAATAAAAGCCAGTAACAGGAGTTTGATCACCTATTGACTCCAACACTGCTTCCACCTCCTCCTCTACCCTTAAACCTAAGATGATCTTTCGTCCAACACAGCTTATCAGCAATGAAAAGCCGGGTTTAATGTTTTCATTTTGTGAACTGTTTTGTGCAGCGTTTGATGCAGCAGAAGTAATCATATCAAAGTTAGCCTTCATAAACTTCACCTGCGAACCTTCCGGGATATCCCCTGCAAAGGTCATACTGTTTTCATCATGGTCAATAGCAAGAATAGTCCGTACAACCGGCTGTGTTTTTCCCGGCATAGTAACCGATAGCGGAAACAATAGAGCAGAACCCGGTAATTTCGCTGCTTCCAATGGCCCCAGGTATTTTTTATAAATATCCAGTGCATTTTTTTCATCCATTTCAAATAATTTATTGCCAATCGACTTAGTCACTTGCTTTTCTAATCCAAATGTCTGCCAACCACCATCTGATCCATGTTTAACAATGATATTACTGCCATAAAACCCAAGAGCCACAATATTCCCCTCCGCTGGCTCATCATTTAATCCAACTAATGTTGAACTAAAATGAATCCCATCACCTGCAAGCCCCCCTGTTATCAAACTCTTGTTTTCAGCAGCATCGTTTAACCCCTTAACAAGCTCGCTACCGTTCACCATACTACCGTCTGACAGAACCAGGATATAAGTAAGATCTTCTTGCGGTAGTTTTTTTACCAGGGCTGTGGCAGCCGAATAACTATTTTCAAAATCAGCTATGTTTACCACTGCAGATTGCACTGATACATTATCAAATTGTAATGCTGCTGCAACAAAGGAATCATCCTGAACCTGGTCATGAAGAATTTCTCCTGCGGTACTGCACATAGCTATTTGCGCTTGTGGAAATTGCTCCTTTACTGATTGATAGATACCGGTTGATGAAAGTATTTTTTTGGATGCAAAGCAGAGTACGACTTGTGCAGTTGCGCAATTAGAGTTGCCATAGTTAGCATGTTTACTCCATTCGTTGTTTGAAAATTGAAAGATTGCAGATGTCATAATGCATTGCTGTGTTTAATCATAATCTAAATAATGCCTTTAACTACTATTAATTTGCAGCAAAACAACCTGCATCAGCAAGCTATTTTTCTGCAATGTTTCGCTGATTAAAGGAATTTAAATATGCTGCCACGTTAACCCTTGTGTTAGTTTTCATTTTATTTAAGGTATAGTTGAATTATGTAAACAACGCTTGAAATTGTCTTAAATTGCATTTTATCTTTAGCAACGGCTTTATTTAAAAAAATTTATTGATCTTCTACTTTTTTTAAGGGAAAAAGCTACCGGTAAATAAAAAAATCGCTACAACAAATACAATAGAAAAATGACAAAACTCCAAACAGATGCAGCGTAAATTGAAAAGTTTTTTGAGTTAAATAAGAATATGTATACTAGTTGTTGCACATAGATTTTGGGTTAGATTAGTTGGCCCTTCTTTAATGATTCTATCAGCTCTTTTAGTTCGGGGGGGGTAAGTAATTTACAGGAAGCAGTACTGTAATGAGTAATAAAAACATATCATCTATATTTTTTTCATTGTGACGAAAAATAGATATTATTTCTGCCACAGAAAGTTTACTATCGGTTTTCAAAAGTCTATTATATGAAAGTTGTACCCGTTAAAAATAAGCACTCCAAAAGAATGTTACTGGTTTCCAGTTGTTGTTTCATCCTGGCAAATTTTTCTTTTGTTCAAATACAAGCTCAGCATCAAAGCTGGTTAATTGATTCAACCATTCATTTAATAGACGGGGTAAGTTCGTTATATAAAAATGTACAGCCCGGCGACACCATTCATTTAAAGGCAGGCAGCTGGGATAAATTGCTCATCCGGAATTTCAGTGGTTCACCCGGCATGCCCATCACATTTGTGAACAAAGATGGCATTGTCAACATCAGTACAGATAGTTATTATGGAATTTCCATTTCAAATTGCCACTACATCAGGTTTAGCGGCCAGGGCAATGTGGCCAATTTTTACGGCATTCAAATAAAAAAAGTAGCAGGCGGATCGGGTATTGGTATCGGCACTTTAAGTTCTGATGTTGAGATCGATCATGTATCAGTAGAAAATTGCCGCAATTCGGGCATCGTGGCCAAAACTGATCCCGATTGCTCACTGGGTGCTACCCGTGATCGTTTTACACAATTCAATACCAGCATACATGACAACTATATTTCGCATACAGGAAATGAAGGTATGTATATTGGCAGTTCATACTACGCTGGTGTTACCATTTTCTGTAATGGAAAAGATACGATAGTAAAGCCGCCGGTGTTGAATTTCGTGAAAGTTTACAACAACGTGGTGGAACATTCGGGCTGGGATGGTATACAGGTAAGTTCTGCCCCTTTGCATTGCCTCATCTACAATAACACTGTTTTAAATGACAGCGAGGCGGAGGTACAAAGCCAAATGTCCGGTATTTTAATTGGCGGGGGTTCCAAATGCGACTGCTATAATAATTTGATCAAAGATGGGAAGGGTGATGGAATAGAAGACCATGGATTGGGCGGCAACAAAATATACAACAACATTATTGTAAATGCGGGCAGAACTTATTTACCGAATGATTCTACCCGGCTAAAACACGGCATCTTTGTTTCGGATGTATCGGCACTGAAGGATTCTTCCTTCAATATTTTGTTCAATGATATCATCAACCCTAAATCAGACGGCATCAGGTTTCAAAGCATAAAAAGTAAAAACAACCTTATTGCTTCCAACCTCATTGTGAACCCCGGTAGCTATAATTTATATGAACTGGATAATACTTCTTTTACCGGCAGCGATGCTTATGTAATGGTACCGAACACAACATCAAACCTGCAATTAAAAAATAATTTTTTTGCTAGAAGCATCGCTGCTGCCGGAATATCAGATTCTGATTATTCGCCACAACCAGGGGCTCCACTCATCAACAAGGGCTACCAGCAGGCAGCCTGGTTAACAACCGATTTCAAAAATAAAAGACGACCGGTTGGTGGCCTGTTCGACATTGGGGCGATTGAATATGATTCGGGTGATGACAGATTAACCGATACTGTTAGTAAAAAGCCGGCACTGCTGTTTCCTAATCCTGTACATTCAAAACTAAGCATCCGGTACCTGTCTGTTAACCTTGCCAAAACCGCATTTCACATTTACACTTTTAATGGCAAGCTGGTACTGCAAAGATCAAAGCAGGAACTTTCACAAGGCATACAGGAATTAACAATAGATGTTAATATGCTGGGTTGCGGACTCTATATTTATTCCATTGATAATGATAATATAGTTAGCTATGGCAAATTCGTAAAACTTTAAGAAGCGAATAATGAAGAAGCGTTACATTAAGCTGCTCTCTTTGCCCTTTCCCAATTTACCGATTGTGATTGCTTCATGTAACGGACAAATCCAAGAATTACTGAAAGGTTCATGATGAAAAAGTAATAAGGAACAAAAAGCGCTTTTATTCTTGTGGACCGGTTTTCCATAAACCACCCGGTTAATGCAGCAATATAAAATAATAGCTGGGCATAAAACAATGACGCATACAAACCAACATTCAATACACCTTCATTATACGCCAGCATAAATCCAACAGGTATCAATACCATCAGGCAAAGCGGAGTAAGCGTCCAGCGTAATACACGATGTGAAATATATTGAAAAGACAATGTACCATACTTAAAAATATTCAGCAATGCGCTCAACCTCACCACAGCCTGAATTCCGCCTGCAGAAATTCTAATTTTACGTTTTAGTTCTTCTTTCACATTTGCCGAGGCTGTTTCAATGGCATAAGCTTCAGGATCATATTGAATAGTATATCCATCCTGTGCTACCCTTAATGAAATAACAAAGTCATCCAGCAGCGTATCTTTTTCCACGTCCCTGTACAACTCCGTTCTGATAGCAAATAATTCGCCTGCGGCACCAACCACCGAGTGCAATTCTGCATCCCATTTTTTTAAAGCCGATTCATATTTCCAGTATAATCCTTCGCCTGCACCAGATGCCACATCACTTTCTTTATTCACAATTCTTTTTTCTCCCGACACACAACCAACCGATGGTTCAGCAAAAAGATTAACGATGCGTTGTATTGATTCTTTTCCTAACATCGTATTAGCATCGCTGAATATTACAATCGGTGTAGTAACAAATTTCATCCCACGGTTCATGGCACTTATTTTTCCATTGCGTTCAGGCAGGTGATACACTGTTACTCCGTCGTATGCTCTCAATAAATCTGGCGTTTCGTCATCTGAACCATCGGTAACCCAAACAATATGCAATTTATCTTTTGGATAATCGAGAGACATGGTGTTACTCATTTTGCTGGCCACATAATCCTTTTCATTGTAGGCTGAAATAAAGATCGTAACGTCTGGTTGATAACCGGGATTCGCTGCGGTGCTTTTGCCCAGTTTGAAAAATCTGCGGATCTTAATGATGAGGAATAACAGCATCCCGTAGCCGACGTAAGTGTACACTACAATAAATGCAAGTATCCAAAATAAAATTTTTAATGTAAACATGTGAAGGTGGTTTATATAGGGTGATGGTTTCAGGCAATTGCCTTTAATGTTTCGTTATATATTTTCAGTACATCTTCTGCCATTGCCTTCCAGGAAAATTTACGGGCTTGTTCAATTCCAGCCATGCTCATCTTGGTTTTTAAACTGCTATCGTTATAAATTTTTTTCATTGCGGTAACAATTTCTTCAGGTTTAAAAGGGTCAATCAATATTGCTGCATCGCCAGCTATTTCAGGCATGGACGATGTATTGGAAGTAATTACCGGCACGCCGCAAGCCATCGCTTCAATTAAGGGAATACCAAAACTTTCTCTTAACGAAGGATAAAGGAATACTTCGCTTTGCGCATAGATTGCCGGAAGATCCTGGTTGTTGATATAACCCGTTATCACAATATGGTTGATGAGATGTACATCATTAATTTCAGCCAATAATCTTTGTAATTCATACAGGTCATAGTCAATCATTACCAGTTTCATGTCGCTTCCTGTTTCTTTTAAAAATTGAGAAAAAGCAGCGAGTGTACCCCTGGTATTCTTTTTGGGATGCGTATTGCCTAAGAAGAAAAAATAACGATCAGGTAAATTATATTTTTCTTTTACTGTTTTTAATAAAACAGGATCTGTTACCGGTTTAAAATATTCACTCACGCCATTGTAAACAGTGTAAAGCCGGGCATCATTTTGCATGCTGAAAAACTTACCGATACAATCTTTTTCAAAATTGGAAACAGTTATGATTTTTTTACTGCTTCGTATTACTTTTGGTACTATCAGCCGGCGATATACATTTCCAAATTTTTGATAATTAGATCCATTACCCCTGATAATATCCAGTGCCGAACTTTCCATGTAAATAATATCATGCAGCGTAACGATGAGTGGAATTTTGCAGAAAACCGGAGCTGTGTTACTGGTGCAGTGCAATAGATGGCAGCCATGTTTTGCGGCTGCTTTTGGCAATGCAACTTGTTCCCAAAAAGGATAGGAGCCACCCTCGAGATAATCAATTTTAAAATTAGCTGTTTCTTTTATTGCAGTATTGTCCTCGTCAGGATTAACAAATATCACATATTCATTTACCGTATCAATTTGTTGCAGGTTACGGATTAGTTCAAGGGCAACCATGTCCATTCCATGTTTTTTGTTTCTAAAAATTCGTTGGGCTTCTATTCCTATTTTCATTTTACCTGGATATTTGCACTGTGCTTTGTATGGATAAAAGTTTTATTTGCTCCCTTAATTTTTAGCAGCGATACCAGCATCAAGAACATGCCTTTTGGTAAGCCTGCTAAGGCTGACAGGGTTTTAATATTAAAAAATTTAAAAGGGATAGAGATAAGCAGGGCCGATACACAGCAGATAATGACTGCTACCCATCCAATAAAAAAATTGTTTTGAATATCAAGAACAGTATTCAGTACAGGAAAGCCAAATCCGAAAAACAGCACAGCACCTAATAACAAAATTCTTGGAGGCTGAATAAACTGGATCGCCTTGTCGAAGTAGTCTACATTTCCTTTTAACAATAAGTCTTTGAGGGCATATAAAAAATCTCTTTTAAAATAATGAAATTGTGCTGAAAGCCACCGCCGGCGCTGATTCCCAAAGGCGTCTGACTTTTGTATCTTCTCATCATATACCAATGCGTCATCCAGGTATTGAATGGTATGCCCTTCGCTTAACATCTTCAATTCAATCTCCTTATCAAAACCCCCAACCGCAGTAACGGTAGACATTAACGACTTAAAATAATCATACTTAAATGCCATTCCTGATCCAATGATAGCAGATGAAAGTCCCAGTACTCTGTGGCCTTTTCTAAAAATATTGTTATTGATCTCTTCGCTTACTGCATCTAACACTGCCCAGGAGTTATTGGTATTTTTTGCGGTCCGGTGACCTTGCACTGCAGTGTAGCCACTGGCAAATGCACTATTCATTTTACTTAAAAAATCCATGGCCATTACATTGTCCGCATCCAGTACAACTGCAATTTCATAATTAGCCGAAAGACTTGCCATTGCACTGTTCAATGCCTTTGATTTAGTGCTTTTTTCAAAGCTTACTTCAACCAGTTTTATGCGTAACGCCTTCAACGCCACTAAAGTTTCTTTTTGAAAAGAATCAGCAATGATGACCACATCAAAACAATCTTTGGGATATTGCTGCAATAGAGCAAGCCTGGCTACTTCTATTATCACATCATCTTCCTTATATCCAGGAATGAGCACTGCAATTTTTTTGAATATTCTTGTATTGGCAATTGCTGGTTGTCTGTAAAAAAGACCGGCAACGGAAAAGATAAAAATATATAAGGTTGCCAATCCGAGCAAAACAAGGATGATGGCCTGTATGATATTATAGGTGAGCATAGCGTTTGGGTTATTTACTTGTTGTCCTTATTTTGTTTCTCACTTTTAAAGCGTATTTACGGAGGAACGGCATGTATTTGCCACTTTTTAGATTGTACATTATCGATTCGGAATCAAATATCATTTCAAAATTTTCTGTACACAACACAGGCTTTTTTGCAATCCGGTTGATCTGTATCGCCTGTGTAAGATCACTCTCTACAAACAAAACATAAGGCTTTGCCATGTATGCTTTGGCTTTGTGATCGCCATGATTATTTGCCCGTTGCCTTGCAGCCATATCAGGAAGATCAAGCATTACCAGGTCGTTGTATTTAACATGATTTGCTTTTAACCAGGATTCTGTTTCTTTCCTGTATTTTTCTAAACGTGAAGTAACGATGGTACCTATTTTACTACCTGGTATAAATAAAGGAGGAGCATTTAAAATAAAGTCGATATATTTTTCGCCATCATCATTTTGTTCGGGTAATGGATCAGCACACAGTACACCATCTATGTCAAAGCATGCTTTTTCCAGCGTAGTATGATTAAGGATATTCCACTGAAAATACCTCGGCAGGGCTACCACTTCAAAAAAATGATCTACCATTTTTTCTTTCCCGGGAATTACATATACCGCACAATATTTAATATCAAACTTGTCCGCAAGATGTTTCAAGCTTTCCTTACATTCCTGCATGGCCGAACCGGAAGCAATACTATCGTCTACCACCAATATTTTTTTGAACTGCGAAATATCGAAGAACTGGCTTCTTGCACCAGCTTTATAAATATGTCCATTTAAAAAAGAATGGATATCAGTATAAGGCCTGTTAAGATATAGTGCCAGTAAATTGGCAGGCAACATACCGCTCCTGGGAACACCAACGATCAAATCAAAATCACGGGGAATAATGCTCAGGTTCTTGAGTATTATATTATTGAGGTCACGGATGTTTCGGTAATTCATAGGGTTTATTTTAAATGTTTTTCAATCTGATTATATATTTCCTGTACATTATTTTTCCAGGAATGTGATCTGGCAAAAAACACTCGCTGTCTTTTTTTCTCGTCAGTGTTTTCGTTCAAAGCTTTTTCAACAGCAGTTTTGTATTCTTCCACATTAGAACATAGGTAAACCTGCTCTCTAAAAAGTTCCATAGTAAGCGTAGTTGTTGCTATCACTGGCTTACCCAGGGCCAGGTATTCATCCACTTTACGGGGATAATTGCCGATGGTAATTTCGTTGATCAATTGTGGATTTAAACAAACGTCTAGTGCGTTCATGTATTCGGGCACCTTGCTTTTAGGAATACTTCCGGTAAAGTGTACGTTTTTTAACTGGTGCAACGCATGCGCAGCGAAAACTTTATCCTCATTTCCTATCATAACAAAAGAATACTCTGGTTTACTTTTTGCAAGGTCATACACCAGGTCAGCATCCAGGCGCATGCTGTTGATATCGCCAATGTATCCAATTCTTGGAGCAGGAATGGACTGCAATGCTTCCGGGACCGGAAATAATGTTTCAGGGTTATAAGCCGAAAGATCAACACCTTGGCCTACATCAAAGCTTTCTGTATTAATTTTTTTTGCGTAAGCTGCCAGTTGGGGAGAATTGCAAACTACAAGGTCACTCTTGCTAATTAGCTTAGGCTCCAGCCTCACAGCATGCTTTTTCCAATATGCATATGGCTGAACGTTATCCCTGCGGTAATACACAGAAAGCGCAGGATCTAATAATTGTTTTGCATAAAAGCTACGGTAGATATCATTATCTATAAAATGGATGGTATTGGTAAAGCCCAGTTTATCGGCCACTTTTTTTGTGTACCTAAATATTTTTTTGTTATTGAGCTTATTGAAAAAATCAAAAAGAAATCCGTCAGGCAAACCATTGATGGACCAAACGTAAAATGGAAAATCCAATACCCAAAGATTTTTTGATATCTTCCTGAGCGGCCTTTTTTTCTTTTTTAACACATCCATCCGGCGGCCGGTTTCTCCCGTAGTTTTATTCCTGTACATGGTCATCATATCTAATGGACCGTTTACATACAGAACCCTGTTATTAATGGCTATTTCTTTTGCAATATCTATTGCGTTCGAACCAATGGGGATATCCCATGATTGAAGGCCCGTTATAATAAAATCACGATTTTCCATTTTTTATATTAAACTTTCGTTTTCATTTTACTTTTTACCGGTTTATTTTCAATTACTGCTTCTTTTGGTGTATCAAATTTTTCAGTATTTAATAATAAGGCCATTGAAATATACAGCAGCACATTCGTGGGCATTTGGCCCAATACTGCATTACCGTAGGAAGCTGTCATTATACCAAACATGCCCGACGCCAATGCTGCCATCTTGAGCCGGAGCATTGGATCCCGTATTCTGAACATAATTCTGAAACAGGATTTTACCAAAACATAGAACAGAATGAATAAATGAAGTACTAAACCAACTACCCCCTGCTCCACCCAGATCAGCACATACCAGCTATCGGTAGCAATCTGTGATAAAAAAGCATTGGGCAAAAACCGCTGTGCCTTTACGCCTCCATGCCCGATACCTCCACCAAAGGGCCGGGATACTAAATAATCTTTCAGTAATTTTTGATTGTTGAGTCTTACTTGCAGGGAAGCATCATTGGGATCAAAAGCTGTTCTCATTCTCCTGATCTGGTCATTACCCTGGCCCACCATCGTGAACTTAAAGAATATAAAAACAACTGTAAGCAGTATAATACCAATGCTCAATATTTTAATGTTTTTTCCCAGTACCAAAAAAGCCATAAAGCCTGCCAGTGGAACCGCCATTGCACCACGGGTGCCGGAAATAATCATTCCATATATACCCATTATTCCCATCATCAGGAAGAAGATTTTTTTTAGCCTGTTCTTTTGGGCCATAGAATAAATAATGCCTACCACGCCTGCGTATCCCTGGGTGCCACCAAACTGCCCGGCATCACTTAAGAAGGAGAACACCCTAAGTTTTCCAAATAAAATATGTGTTTTATAATTACCTTCATCCAGCCAGGCCTTTTCAGCAAAGTCTACTCCGAATTTCATTTGCAAAATACCTTTCAATGTGGCGATAATTGATAAAATGCCCCATAAATAAAGGAAGGTATCCAGCTTCTTACTACTGTCTATAAATATCAATGTTAATGGTGCCAGTAGAAACATATAAAGGCCGATACCACGACCGGAAAACCAGGCATCGAAGCTACTGGCCTCCGGGTTTAGCAATTCAAAAAGCGAGTAGGCAAACCAAATAGCTGATAAATAAGTGATGTCTTTATTTGCCGGCGACCAGTCTATTCGTTCTTTAAATCGCTTAATGAACAGTGCGATGTAAGTCATAATGAGAATGGCATCCATACCAAGACCCAACGGAACATCCTTCACATACCTACCCATGCCAATTAAAACAAAACACAGTACTACAGCCGAATACAAACCGAGTATTGGATTGGTGAAAAGCAGGTACAAATAAATAGCAGCAAAGAATAACGCCAGCAACACTCCTATACCAAGCAACTTTAACTTAGCCGCAATAGCAGCAAACGCAATTACAGTTACCATTAGTGCTAACAGGTTTGCTGGCTTTACAAGGCGGGATGATCCTGCATGTTGCTCAAATGGATTTATGTTGGTAGGTAAGATCATGTAATAGCTTGTTCAATTTTCACTAAACCTGCATACCTGGGTTTTATAATCCTGTTAAAAATGGTTTTATAAAATATAAATCCCTGCCTGAAAATTTCGGAGAAATTCAGTGACAGTTGTTTGTTCAAAAAGATCATTCCCACCCATATTCCGAGCAGCGTAAAAAGAATCGATGCAACAGCAACCAGTATCAACGATTTAAAAACAAAGATGGCTAACAGGTCTCCCGCAACATTTGCAACCACCATAAACAAAACTTTCAGTGCATTGATGTTGGGTTTGTTAATACTGTCCAGCCCAATGCCAGTCATGCGGTCAATTGGCAGAAGCAGCCCATAAATAGAGAAAACACGAACAATACTAACGGCATTAAAACCTGTAGCGGGATCAGATACGAGGTAGTGCTTTCCAGCAAGGAACAGTACAAAATAATCAGCAAAAACAAAAGTGAACAAACTAAGAAAAATAAAAAGGTAAGTGAGTGCACCTGAATAAATATAAAACAGTTCCCTTACCTCATTTATTTTTCCATGTAAACTTGCTTTCGACATTTTAGGAAAAGCGGTTGCTGCAAAACTGCGTAACGGTATTTGTTGTAATTCGGTAAGCTTAAGTGGAATACTGTACAATGCAACAGCAGCACTACCGAATGGACTAAGGCTGATTATTAATGTATCTGCGCTGCGTAAAAGATTGGTTCCTATCAGTGTAAACGTAGTATACTTTCCAAAATGCAATAGTATCTTATTAGTTTCCACACTCGCCTTTTTAATATATTTTAAACCGTCCCATCCTGCAATGATACCTACGAAAGAAGTGATAGCATTTATAAAGAGATTGGCCATTACAATTTGAAGAATGGTCATTTTAAAAAAGCAAAAATTAACCAGCAGTATCAGAAAGAATGAGCCGCTGTTGACCGATTTAAGGATCAATATTTTTCCGTACTTCCGGTCTGCCTGTAATACCACCAATGCATTGTTCCATGGAAGATTTAAAAGAGCAAGCAGTGGATACCAGGTAAAAAATAAATGGTAGCCAGAATGTTGTATCGAACTATGAAACAAAAAATTGCATACCACCAGTATAAGCGCAATGATGACAGTAGCCGCTGATCCTATTAACGCATTGGATCCTATTAGTTTAATCCGGGATGTCTCATCGGCACCAGATAAATATCTTACTAAACCGATGTTTGTTATACCGAACCTGAACATGTCTACAAATGAACCGGCGGCAATAAATAATACCCATTCGCCAAATACTTCCACCGGCAGGCTTCTTGTTAGCAACGCAAAACCTGAAATCCCAAAAAACGCTATCGTAAGGTTTCCTGTTAAGGATAGAAAATTATCTTCCCGAATAATTCTATGAAATTTCTTTTTCAATGCTGGTTTTTTATATTTGATTTTTTGAAAAGAATTGAAAACGGAAAGCATGTTTAATTTTTTTTCTGATAAAACCTCTTTTTTTAGGAAGTTCACCCAGCACCGACTCCACTTCCTTTAACTCAACCCCATTAATAATGAAAGTCATTTTTTCTGCGGCAAGTGGCAACAGCCCATTTAGTGCGGACTGATCTGCCTCTGCCCACAACCTGTTGGAGCGGCAAACTAAAATACTCATGTCTGCCGCTGTAACTAAACCGGCGGGATAGTTATTATAAATAAGCGCAGGCAGTTCTATAAAAACGTAGTCAGGAGTAAAAGATAACTGGATGCTATTCTGTTCGAGTATTTCAGTATAATTTTTTGCCTTATAAAAATTTTCGTTGATGTTATAGGTTAGGTATTCTGATGGCTGGAGATAATCTGAAGGGTTCGCCAAAAAAGAACTGTCAGGATCTATTCTTGGATCCTGGTATCCTAACAGCCTGCTGAGCATTGAAAATTTTCGTTGTTGCCCAAAGGGTGCCTGCTTCTTTGAGGTATTCAGCACCAATACTTTTTTACCTTCCTGGATAAGTTTTTTAGCTATATTGGCGGCCACTACAGACTTGCCTTCTTTTTCCATGGCGCTAATGAACAAGACTGTCTTTACTGCTTTGCCAGCGCTGTGTGTACTTAAAAATTGTTCAATATTTTGTGCGGCAATTTCAACCAGACGGTTTTGTATAAATGGCAAGTCTATTTTGCCGGGATTCTTCAATATTTTGGGCAACATTCCTATGGCCGACAAGTTTAATATTTTGGATGCTTTTTTAGAATTTTTTAAAGTATCGTCTAAATATTCCATCACCATTGCGATGCCCAGTACCAAAATAAATCCAACTAAAGCAGCAGCAATTACAAGTACAGCTCTTTTAGTGGGCATTGATTGCAATGGGTAATAGGGTTTATCAACTGCTTTTAAATTGGACGTTAATTCATTGTCCTGCAATTTTAGTTTGGCTAAATTTAATCCATGCAGCAGCTCAAGATATCCCTGCTCGGAAACAGATATTTCTCTTTCAATTCTTTTAATATTTGCTCCTGCTGGTGCATAAATGGCGTATTGCAATTGAAAATCTTTATTGCGCTGATCCATTACTTTAAGCTTCGCTCTCAAATTTTCAGATTCAATCACATTATTGATCCATTCGGACAGCACCGTATTTATCGGCAAGCCTTCTATCGAGTTTTGATAACTGTATAGATCACCAATACTGTTTTTAATATTACTTTTTATAAATTCTGATTGCTTTTTTAATGAAGTTATTCTTCCAATGCTGCTATCAGTGTTGTTGGATTGAGCCTCCGCTTTTGCAATCTCGAAATTAATGTCTCCCAACTGTTTCCTTTTTTCAAGCACATTGCTGCTTTTCACCTGAACGAGTTGCTGTATATTTAATTTTTCTTCCAGTCTTTTTGTTGCTGCCTCAGTTCCTGCCAGTTGAGCTTTTTTATTGTTGTAATCAACCTCCATGTCCTCTTTAACTACAGCAACAGCTTTACTTTGCTCATAGTAGTTGATGATATTATTAGATTTGTTGAAAGCAAGCAACTTATCTTCAGCATCTTTTAGTTTTACGTTGGCCAGTTTTAGTTGCGATTCAAAATACTTTACCACTGCATCAGAACGGTTCTCTTTGATGTTCTTATAATTTTTAATACACACAAGGTTGAATAAAGCAAGTGTTTGCTGGCATATACCGGGGTCATCTACTTCGTATGTTAGTTTTATAAGATCACTGTTAGCGATACGTTCCACCTTCATGGTAGAAATGGCTTTGATGGAATAATGATCATCTTCAAAATTCAACAGCTTGTAAACGAAATTTGTATCACTGCTTTTCATCAGTGAAGTAAGATTTTGAACTGTTTGTTCAAAGGCAGACCAGGTAACAGCACCGGGCAATGATACAGAAGTACCAGGCAATACCGGATCATCACCGGCTACTGAATCTTCACTGGCCACACCTGTTGTATCACTAACAACAGTATGCGGAGCAGAAACATACTTGTATAAGTATGCAGGAATTTTCTCCTGCAGCTCGGCATATAACTTAGGCGAAATATATTTTGGATCAGCCTTTTTCAACAGCAAGTGCTGGCTTAACAGCCTGATGGCAACTTCTTCCTGTGTTTCACGAGACCTTACAATGTTGATGAGGTTATCAAAAGCTGTATTGGTAGCAAAATAATTAAAGGTTTTATCCATTTCAATGGAAGAACCTGTTGCAAGACCCGTGTACAATACGGTGCTGGAGGTATACGTAAGCTTTGGTTCTTTTGTAAAAAAAATAACCAGCCCTGCAAGCATCAATGGTACTATTATCAGCAGCGCCAAATGCTTTAGAATTAACCGTATGAGTTCAATTATTTTCATTATTGCTTTATTGACGTGCTGCTGTAAGTTTTGGATAAATATTGGTTGGCTTACTGTTTAATGAAAAGCCCACCAATTCTTCAAGAATTTGTTTGGACACCAGGAATTCTGATTTTGCCATTTCATAATCTGTTTGTATCCTGGCACTCATATCTGAAATGCGGACGTATTCCATTAAAGGCAATGTTCCATTTCTAAATTGCTTTTCCACCATTTCAATATTTACTGATCCGCTTCCAAGGTTTTGTGATTTTATAGCTAATAACTTTTGCTTTAACAAAAGTTCCTGGTATTGACGGATTACTAATTGACGTAGTTCATCCTCTTGTGCTTTTACCATGTACTTAGCCTGCTCCAATTCTGATGTAGCCTGTTTGATCTGTGTTTTTCTGTTGACTATATCAAAAATTGGAATTTTGAAATACATGCCTGCAGCATAATTAACCAGCCTGGTAGATGTATTTAAATTATTGGAAAAAAGGCCGTTTATATTGGTTGAAAAGGCATCAATTGTTCCATACCTTGCATCTCCCTGCATCCCAAAATTCCTTAACCAGTTATTGCGTTGCGATGTAAGGTTGGATTCTTTTCCAACTATCTCAAGTTTACGGAAATTCACCAATGCATTGTGTTTTAGGGCAGAATCCAACAGCATTTCCAACGTTGGAAAGATGAGTTCTTCTTTTACAAAAAAAGAATCCTTTGCGGCTACAGGTATTTGTGCAATCGAGGTATTGTAAAAGTAGCCAGTGAGCATACAGAACAATACATATTTTAAACCCTTTTTCATGATGGATATTTTTGGACTACGTAACTAAACGGAACCCTTCTGTAGCAATGCCGGAATGGTGCGCAAAATAAGTTTGATGTCGTACCAGAAGGAAAAATTATCTCCTTCAAAGTGATCCGCATATTCGTTGTCAAGGCGTTTTCTTTCTGCTTCACTCATATCGCCACCTTTGCCTCTTAGTTCTACCTGCCAAAGGCCGGTTATACCTGCCGGAGCTAAAAAACGTTTTGATAAAGTATCCACCGTTAGTAACTCCGCTTCATACACCGGCAAAGGCCGGTTGCCAACAATGGACATATCGCCTTTTAATACATTAATTAATTGCGGAAGCTCATCAATACTGGTATTGCGTATGAATTTACCAACCCGGGTAATGCGTGGATCGTCAACAATTTTTACAAAAGTGGAATTTGTTTTTGCAGCTTCTTTCTTTTGAGTATGAAGCCAGTAATCGCATACTTCGTGTGTATCAATATACATGATGGGTGAGCAAGTTTCTCCTTCCGGCAACTTACTGCACTTTGGGCAAGCTATATCTAAAATGCTATTGGCTGGGCTTGTTGATTTATTATATTGATTTTTTTCTTTTGCCAGTTTTTTAAGCAGACCATCTGAACCGGTGCCCATAGAACGCAGTTTATAAAAATCAAACGTTTTACGTCCTACTCTTTTTGCAATGTAATACACTTTGCCTTTTGACTCCAACCTGATAGCGAGTATCACCAATAATATTAATGGCAACACCAGCAGCAGCACTGAAGATGCTACAGCAATATCAAAGAAGCGTTTTGAAATGGGCATCTTATAAGTCACCGCAGCACTTTCAATATTATCTGGACTGTTTTTCTTTTGCCTGAAACTGCGGAGAAATTTTATTCTGGCAATAAAATCATCCGGCAAAGGTGCCGTTGTAATATAATAATCATCCACCCTTTTATTAAATGCAATTTTAAATACTTCAGCGCTGAATTCACGGGCCAGCAAAATAAATGGTGTGCCATTGTATGAAGTGCGTTGCCGTATCCAGTCAAATAAAAACAATCCATTTTGCCCGGACAACTGGTAATCGCAAATAATGGCATCTGGATGATTATTTGAATTAAGGTAGTTGACGGCTCTAAGATTGTTGTCAACTGTGGTAAGAGAAAGTTTTTCTACATGATGTAGCTTTTCAAAATATTCCGGTGCCTTGCCGATATAAAGTATGTTAAGAGAGGTTTCCATGTGGATGAGTGGATGCTTTTATTTTTTTGGATTATATGTTTTACTAAACCCAATGCTACCAGGCCAGGGCGAAGTGTATGGGTGCAAGATTTTTTTTAACTACTTCTTCCAGTTCTTCCGGGTTAAATGGTTTTGTAAGGTAGTCCTGCGCCCCAAGCCTGTAACATTTTATCCGTTCTTTACTTTCTGATCTTGCTGATAGCATAATGAATGGTGTGTGTTTGGTGAAACCACGTTGACGCACTTTGGTAAGAAATTCGAATCCATCTACTTCGGGCATTTGGATATCGCTTACAATAAGATCCGGAAGATTGCCCTCTAGCCAAAGCAATGCATCCCGCCCGTTATTAATTGAAAAAACATCGTAATCCCTGGAAAGAAAATTCTCCAGTAGTAGGCAGATACTCCGTTCGTCATCGACCACCAATATTTTTTTCTTCATAATGTTTATTTTATTATAGTTCAGAAAGGTTTGTTTTCATTTGCTCAACGATTAGGTTTAGCACATCATCCACTTTATTAATTTTTTGTTCCAGTTCATTGCTAGCAATTCCTTCTTCGGCCATTACTTCAATAAGCTGTATATCTTTTTCTATTTTAACAATGGCGTAATAACTTAACACCGGTTTAATGCGGTGAGCAATTTTTTTGATGACTACAAAATCACTTTTTTTGTAAGCCGACTTAATATTTTCAACGGCCAATGGCGTTTCTTCAATAAAAACCTGTATCATTTGTTTTACCTGCTCCTGGTTTCCACGACACAAATTTTCAATCATACACAGGTCGTATAATTTTTCTGTAGCTGTGTCAGTTTTTATTTCACTATTATTTTGTATTTGCATTTTTTATTTTTTTGATGTTGCGCAGTAATCATATCACTTTTCTGAAATAAGCAATCGTTTTTTCCAATCCTTCTTCCAGTTCAATTTTAGGGTGCCAGCTCAGTTCCTTTTTTGCAAGGGAGATATCGGGCTGTCTCATCATCGGATCATCCGGCGGTAAGGGCTGATTTATAATACTTGATTTTGATCCCGTGAGTTGTATTATTTTTTCTGCAAGTTCCAGTATAGTAAACTCATTAGGATTACCAATATTTACAGGCCCGGTAAAGCTGTCTGGCGAAGCCATCATACCTACCATTCCTTCCACCAGGTCATCCACGTACTGAAAACTCCTGGTTTGCTGCCCCTCACCGTAAATAGTAATATCATTATTTTGCAATGCCTGCACAATGAAGTTAGATACTACCCTTCCATCATTGGGATGCATCCTTGGACCATAAGTATTAAATATCCTTATGATCTTTATTTTAACCTGGTTCTGTTTGTGATAATTTACAAACAATGTTTCTGCGGAGCGTTTCCCTTCATCATAGCAGGAGCGTTCTCCAATTGGATTTACATGGCCCCAGTAAGATTCTGATTGAGGATGTACTAACGGATCACCATACACTTCACTTGTGGAGGCCTGCAATATCTTTGCCTTGATGCGTTTGGCCAGGCCCAGCATGTTGATCGCTCCCATCACCGATGTCTTCATGGTTTTTATAGCATTATACTGGTAATGAATGGGTGAAGCCGGGCAGGCAAGATTATATATTTCGTCTGCTTCTATAAAAAAAGGAGCGGTAACATCATGACGGATCAATTCAAAAAATGGATTATCAAGCAGGTGTACAATATTTTTCTTCTGCCCGGTAAAGAAATTATCCAGGCAAAAAACTTCATTGTCTTCTTTCAATAAGCGATCGCATAAATGAGAGCCTACAAATCCGGCACCACCAGTTACCAAAACTTTTTTTCGTGTCATATCAGGGTTGTATTACAAAGGGTAATTAATCTTTTAAGAGGCTTTCTAACTCAACGATGCCGGACTTAGTTGTAGCTGATTTTTTGGTGGTATTAACTCCAATACAGTAGTAGTGAAAACCAAGTTGTGTCATTTCCGCATTATCGTAAATATTCCTTCCATCAAACACAGCAGGTGTATTCAATAATTTTTTAATAATCTTGAAATTGGGAAATTTAAACTCTGGCCATTCAGTCAATATCGCCACGCAATCTGCATCTATTAGTGTTTCATATTGATCTTCGCAATAGGCGATTGTGTTTCCAAAATAATGTTTGGCCTCTTTAATGGCTATGGGATCGTACGCCTTAACTTTGGCTCCGGCCTCCAGCAATTTTTTTACGATGATCAAAGAAGGTGCCTCACGCATGTCGTCCGTTTGTGGCTTAAAAGAAAGCCCCCACAAGGCAATGGTCTTACCATCGATATTACCATCAAAAAATTGCATGATTTTATTGAAGAGTACAAACTTCTGGTCTTTGTTCACTTCTTCAACGGCCTTTAGTACCCGAAGTTCATAATTGTATTCACCAGCCGTTTTTATCAGCGCCTGTACATCTTTTGGAAAACAGGATCCTCCATAGCCGATGCCGGGATAAATGAATTTATTTCCTATTCTAGAATCAGAACCAATCCCTTTTCTTACCAGGTTAATATCGGCTCCTACTATTTCGCATAAGTTAGCGATATCATTCATAAAACTGATCTTTGTAGCCAGCATAGAATTGCCGGCATACTTGGTCATTTCAGCAGAAATAATATCCATGAAAATGATGGGATGACCATTTAATGTAAATGGCTTATATAAACTCTTCATTAGATCTTTTGCTCTTGCACTTTCCAGCCCGATAACGATCCTGTCGGGTTTTAAAAAATCATCAATTGCAGCACCCTCTTTTAAAAACTCCGGGTTGGAAGCAACGTCAAATTCAATGTCCACGTTTCTTTGGTTCAGCTCATCTTGTAAAGCGTTTTTCACTTTCTCAGAGGTACCTACCGGCACAGTACTTTTTGTAACTACCAATAAATAATCGTTCATGTATTTGCCACAATCACGTGCTACTGAAAGCACATATTTCAAATCGGCGGAACCATCTTCATCAGGAGGCGTGCCTACTGCAATGAACAGCACTTCGCAATCGCTAATGGCCTCGGCAATATTGGTGGTAAAAATCAGGCGACCTTTTTTCATGTTACGATGCAACATTTCTTCCAGCCCCGGTTCAAAAATCGGAATGATGCCGTTATTAAGGTTATCGATCTTTTTTGTATCAATATCTACGCAAACCACATCAATACCAACTTCGGAAAAACATGCACCTGTAACCAGGCCAACATATCCACTTCCAACAATTACAATTTTCATAAAAGGATTATTTTATTTTTATTGAGTCTTAAAACTCGTTTCAAGATGATGCAGTTTGGTGCTAGCGGGCCGCTTTTTAAAAAATACATTTTTGCGGTTTTATAATACCATTTCCCTCTCCCTGCAAAATTTACTTCATCCTTCTTCCATTTTCTCAGTATCGCTATTTACTTTTTTTTATAATCAAAAGCCCCGTACTGAAAAGAATTAACAGCTGTTTTCGCATCTTCCTGTCCGTAAATAAACACTACATATATATCCTTGTTAAAAGCATTTCATATTCGCACAGAAATTAAAGTTTTCATTAAATTGAAGTCTTGCTTCTTCACCATTTAATATTATCCATAACGACGGTTACTTCTCCATATTGTTATAAAGTCGAGTAAGTTTAATAGCAATTTCATTAGATCGTTGTAGTTATTTTTCTACAAAAATCTCTACCAGATTGATGTTTAACCCTTTTTGCATTGATTAATTTTTTTATATATATGGCCTTATAAAAATATCTGTGGCGATTCTATCGATATCTCATGACTATTCCGGTTTACAAAAACAAACTATTGATCGGTAAATTTAAAATTGTTCAAAATTTTTACAAAGAAGCAACGCAGATCAATCTTATTTTGCAACCCTACGTTCGCTGCAAAAAAACTATGAATCTTATGCCATGTACTTCTAAATAAATAATTTAAAGGAGTTAGGTGATCAGTATCGGGACGCAACGCTGAAAGTCACTCGTTTTCAATCCTGATATTCTTGTGCCTGCAGGAAGTGGCTGGGTCATTACAAACCTATTCGGTATAGATAGACGAGGATGCTCGGCCCTATATTTTTTACAAATTATTGGATTAGTGTACAAAAACAACGTTGTGGTTAAGGTTGTTAATTAAGATGTAGAATTGTTGGTTGATGGTAAAGAAAAGCGCACTTTAAACTGATAATATCGTTCCTGGCTATTACTAGTGAAATGGAGCGTACCATCCTAATACGGCGCCAGCTCTAAGGATTAGCTATCGCCAATTAAAAAAAAGAGTTTATAATGGTAGAGTTCAAAATAAATAAGCCCACTGCGAATCAGTGGGCTTATTTATTTTGAAAGGTCGGGATGACAAGATTCGAACTTGCGACCCCACGCCCCCCAGACGTGTGCGCTACCGGGCTGCGCTACATCCCGAAAAAAAAACAACGATTAATTAGTATTTGAGAGGATGGCAAAAGTAATAGAAATTTTCAATTATAAAAAGCATAAGATTATGCTAACTTAGCGCAACTTTTTTATTCATGAAGGTTTTACTTAAACAAGCCAGCATCGTATCTTCCGCCTCTCCTTTTAATGGTTTGCAAAAAGATATTTTGATAGATGAAGGTACCATCGTTTCTATCAAAGATTCCATTACCGAAACAGCCGATACCCTCGTTGAAATACCCGGTATGCATGTTAGCATTGGCTGGATGGATGTATTTGCACATTTCTGCGACCCTGGTTTAGAACATCGGGAAACAATAGCATCTGGTGTGGCTGCGGCTGCGGCGGGCGGCTTTACAGATGTACTTTTAATACCCAATACCCAGCCGGTTGTTCACAACAAATCGCAGGTGCAATATCTTGTAAATAAATCATCCGCTTTACCGGTAAATGTGCATCCTATTGGCGCCGTTACCAGGGATGCAGCAGGTAAAGAACTGGCAGAGATGTATGACATGCGCCATGCCGGAGCAATTGCTTTTAGTGATGGCATTCATGCCATTCAAAATAGTGGGTTGCTGGTGAAAGCACTTCAATACATCAAAGCGTTTGATGGTATTATCATTCAAATACCGGATGATAAAAGTATTGGCAGCAGTGGCCTGATAAATGAAGGCATCATATCTACCCAACTGGGCCTGCCAGGTAAACCGGCCATGGCAGAAGAATTGATTGTTGCCCGAGACATTAAACTGGCCAGCTATGCCAACAGTAAATTGCATTTTACAGGTGTATCCACAGCAAAAAGTTTAGAATATATACAGCAAGCAAAACAACATGGCATCGATATTACCTGCTCGGTTACACCCTATCATTTGCTTTTTTGTGATGAAGATTTGCAGCAGTATGATACCAACCTGAAAGTGAATCCACCTGTAAGAACTTACAAAGACAGGGCTGCCTTGCTAGCCGCCCTACTGGATGGAACCATTGACTGTATTGCTTCTCATCATTTACCTCATCACATTGACAATAAAGAATGTGAGTTTGAATATGCAAAAAATGGTATGATTGGTCTGGAGAGCCTGTTTGGTGGAGTTTCGTCATTATTGAATGGTGAATGGCCGCTGGAAAAACTGATTGATACTTTAAGTGTTGCACCCAGAAAAATATTTGGCCTGCCCATTCCTGCAATTAAAGAAGGAACAGTTGCATCCTTAACATTGTTCAATCCTTTGGAAGCGTATATTTTTGAGAGGAATATGATTCAATCCAAATCTACTAACTCTGCTTTTATCGGAAAAAAACTAAAAGGAAAAGTGATTGGTATCATTAATAAAAACCAACTGGTACTCAATAAATGAAAACATTAAAAGTTCAATACATCGGATTAATAACAGCCGCACTCATGATAGCTGTGTCGCTTATTGCTTTTTATCTATTACAGCTGCCTGTAGAAAGTAATTTCCAATGGGTGATTTACCTGATTTTTGTTGCAGGTATTGCATGGAGTTTACTATCGCTTTTTAAAAGTAATCTTGAAGCTAAGTCTTTCAAGGATTATTTTTCTGCCGGATTTAAAACTTTTGTAATTGTGGCTCTTTTAATGGCCTTATTTACCTACATCTTTTTTACGATAAATATAGATTTCAGAGATGCTAAAATTATCGAGAATAACAAACTGCTATTGGCAGAGGGAAACCACCTGCCAAGAGAAATTGACGAAAATGCAAAACAATTAAAGAAACTGTTTATGCCGATGATGATATCGTCCGCTATGTTCAGGTATTTAATTATTGGTGCATTGGTTTCAGTTATAGGAGCAGGTTTTTTGAGCGCAAAAAATAAAGAAAACGAAAAACGTTCACATTAAATTCTCCTTTGGGGGATGGGGAAAAATATGGATATATCAATTGTAGTTCCTTTATATAATGAAGATGAAAGTCTCACCGAACTGGCTGCCTGGATTGACCGGGTAATGCAGGCTAATAATTACAACTATGAAGTAATTATGGTAGATGATGGAAGTAACGATCATTCGTGGCAGGTGATTGAAGATTTGAGGAGTAAAAATGCCAATATCCGGGGTATTAAATTTCAAAGGAATTACGGTAAAAGTGCGGCATTGAATGAAGGCTTTAAAGCAGCAACGGGAGACGTGGTAATTACCATGGATGCCGATATGCAAGACAGCCCGGATGAAATTCCTGAGTTAAGGAAAATGATTATTGAAGAAAGCTTTGATATGGTGAGTGGCTGGAAAAAGAAGCGGTACGATAATGCACTCACCAAAAATTTGCCCTCTAAATTATTTAATGCTACCGCAAGTAAAGTAAGTGGTATCAAGCTCCATGATTTTAATTGCGGATTAAAAGCGTACAGAAATAAGTTAGTAAAAAGTATTGAAGTGTATGGCGAAATGCATCGCTACATTCCTTTGCTGGCCAAATGGGCGGGCTTTAAAAAAATTGGCGAAAAAGTAGTGGAACATAGAGCCAGGAAATATGGCGTTACCAAATTTGGCTGGAGCCGGTTTATAAATGGCTTCCTTGATTTATTTTCTATCATGTTTATGGGGAAGTTTGGCAAAAGGCCGATGCATATTTTTGGCTTGTGGGGAACCATCGTTTTCTTTGGCGGTATTTGCATTTGGATTTACCTGTTTGTTGAGAAATTTTTCTTTGATCAATTTAATATGACAGACAGGCCTTTGTTTTATGTTGGATTGATATCACTCGTAATAGGCATACAACTTTTTTTAGCTGGCTTTATCGGCGAACTGATTGCCAGAAACTCGGCAGATAAAAACTTTTATTTAATAGAGAAAAAGGTTGGCTTATAGCAAGCATCAGCTTATTTTCAGCCTTCGGGGTGGCGCAAATATCTTTTACGTTCATTTATAAACCTCCTTATCTAATAGTGTTAAATTCAATTGTTATTATTGGTCCTGCATATCCGCTAAGGGGAGGTCTTGCATCTTACGATGAGCGGCTTGCCAGGGAGTTTATGCAGCAAGGTAACCAAGTAATGATTTATACTTTTTCTCTTCAATATCCCGGCTTTTTATTCCCCGGCACTACCCAGTTTTCAACCGATGCTGCACCCAAAAATCTTTCAATTAAGGTTTGTATTAATTCAATTAATCCTTTAAACTGGTTAAGGATTGGCAACGAGTTAAAAAGGATGAAACCAGACCTGATTGTAGTAAGATACTGGTTACCATTTATGGGACCATGTCTTGGTACAATTTTACGTTTGGTAAAAAAAAATAAACACACGAAGGTTGTTTGTATTGCAGACAATATTATACCCCATGAAAAAAGACCAGGCGACAAGCCTTTTACCCGATACTTTGTAAAACCTGTTGATGCCTTTATTACCATGAGTGAAAAAGTGCTGAAAGATTTGCCGCTATTTGCACCCAATAAACCGGCCAAATTTATTCCTCACCCGCTGTATGATAATTTTGGTGAAGCGATTTCGAAACAAGAGGCAAGGGCAAAATTAGGCATTGGTTCAACTGAAAACATTTTGCTATTTTTTGGTTTTATTCGAAAATATAAAGGGTTAGATATTTTATTAGATGCAATTAAAATATTGAAGTCAGCCAATAATGCTGTTGCAGGAAACGGGGTAAAACTATTAATTGCCGGCGAATTTTATGAAGATAGGAAAGCATATGATGAGCAAATAGAAAAACTGGACATTAAAGACTCCCTAATATTAAGAACCGATTTTATTCCCGACAGTGAAGTAAAATATTATTTGTGCGCCGCAGATGTGGTTGTTCAACCCTACAGAACTGCCACCCAGAGTGGCGTTACACCGCTTGCATATCACTTTAACAAACCGATGATAGTAACCAATGTGGGCGGGCTACCCGCCTTAGTTCCGGATAATAAAGTTGGGTTAATTGCCGAGCCCGATGCTGCATCCATTGCAGCAAAAATTGTTGAATATTTTCAAAAAGGCGAACAGCATTTTCTTCCTCATTTTTTAATTGAAAAGCAAAAATATAGCTGGTCTGTAATGACCAAGGCTATTTTAGATCTGGCTCAACTGCACTAATTTTCTTTCAATTAATCATCCGTTTTTCTCTCCCTTTTCATTCCTACGCTCATTAAAATATTTTGATTATAAAAGCCCGTTGGCTATTAAAAAATTCCATTAACAAAAACGGAGTAAGAAATTAATCTTACTCCGTTTACTATCATTTTTAAATCAGCCAATCAGCTAATTTATATTTTACTCTTCCTCATCAAAACTCATTGCTTCTTTTGTTGTCATCAGCAATTCGTATTCTTCTTTGCTACCTACAATCATGTTTTCAAAGTCCCGTAATCCTGTACCGGCTGGTATTGGATGTCCGGTAATTACGTTTTCTTTCAATCCCATCATCAAATCCGTTTTACCTTGTATTGCTGCAGAGCTTAATACTTTGGTAGTTTCCTGAAACGATGCAGCAGATATCCAGCTTTGAGTACCCAATGATGCTTTGGTAATTCCCTGCAGCAATGGAGAAGAAGTGGCCGGCTTGGCATCCCGGTATTCAACCAGCTTTTTATCTACCCTACGTAAGATAGAATTTTCTTCTCTTACCTCACGAATGGTAACTATCTGGCCAGTTTTAAACTTGGAACTTTCGCCAGATTCTGTGATAACTTTTTTGTCGTAGATATTATCATTCTCTGTATTAAAGTCTAATTTATCTTCTGTATCTCCTTCAAGGAATATAGTATCACCAGCATCTTCAATGCTAACTTTACGCATCATTTGGCGGACAATTACTTCAACGTGCTTATCATTGATTCGCACACCTTGTAAACGATACACTTCCTGAATTTCATTTACTACATACTCCTGAACAGCAAATGGCCCTTTAATAGCTAAGATATTTGCAGGAGCAACCTGTCCATCACTTAAGGAAGCACCGGCTTTCACAAAGTCACCATCCTGTACTAAAATCTGGCGTGTTAATGGAACAAGATATTTTCTTACCACACCATCTTTAGCCTCCACAATAATTTCCCTGTTACCACGCTTAATGTTACCAAAAGCAACCACACCATCAATTTCACAAACAACCGCAGGGTTACCTGGATTTCTTGCCTCAAACAATTCAGTTACACGAGGCAAACCACCTGTAATATCTTTCAGTTTACTTAATACCCTCGGAATTTTTACCAGTACCTGTCCGCTTCTTACATTATCACCTTCTTCTAACACAATGTGACTACCTACTGGCAAATTATAAGATTTATGCTCTTTACCCTCAATGATGATAGATGGTAATTTCGTTTTATCTTTTGTTTCAATTACCACTTTTTCCTTGTGACCGGTTTGTTCATCTGCTTCTTCTCTTACGGTAACGCCTTCAATCACCGCTTCAAATTTCACCTTGCCAACAATCTCAGAAACGATAACATTATTGAACGGATCCCATGTACAGATCGTTTCACCTTTGGTTACTTTCTGACCATCTTTTACATTCAATGTAGCACCATAAGGAACGTTATTGGTAATTAATAAACGGTCGTTCTTAACATCCATAATTCTAACCTCACCGGTACGACCAATTACAACATTTATTTTTTTACCTTCTGCATCTTCAGTAGCAACTGTACGCAAACCATCAAATTGAATAGTTCCATCAAATCTTGCAGGCATTGTAGATTCTACAGAAGCAGAACCTGCCACACCACCCACGTGGAAAGTACGTAAGGTTAACTGTGTACCGGGCTCTCCAATACTTTGGGCAGCAATAATACCAACTGCATCACCCTTTTGAGTAAGGTAACCTGTGGCAAGATTTTTACCATAACATTTAACACAAACACCCCGTTTACTTTCGCAGGTTAATACAGAACGTATTTCAACTGCTTCCATTCCACTCTCTTCAATTTTTTGTGCATCATCCTGTGAAATTTCTTCACCGGCTTTTACCAATAATTCTTCCGTTACCGGATGGAAAACATCGTGCAATGAAGTACGGCCTTCAATCCTGTCGGCAAGATTCTCAATAATATCTTCATTATCTTTTAAAGCAGAAGTAGCAATCCCACGAAGTGTACCGCAGTCTTCTTCATTAATTACAACATCCTGCGCCACATCCACCAAACGACGTGTTAAGTAACCTGCATCCGCTGTTTTCAACGCCGTATCCGCCAAACCTTTACGGGCACCATGCGTTGAGATAAAGTATTCCAATACATTCAATCCGTCTTTAAAGTTGGAAAGAATTGGATTCTCAATAATCTCACTGCCGGATGAACCTGATTTACGTGGTTTAGCCATCAAACCCCTAATACCTGCCAACTGCTTAATCTGTTGTTTGCTACCCCTCGCTCCCGAGTCAAGCATCATATAAACCGAGTTAAAACCTTGTTTATCTGCGGCCAATTCTTTAATCAATGTTTCAGTAATTCTTGTATCCACACGACTCCAGATATCTACTGTTTGATTGTAACGCTCGTTATTGGTAATTAAACCCATATTGTAGTTACCCCAAACTTCATCCACCTCCACAGTTGCATTATCAATTAACTGTTGCTTAATATCCGGTATAATTAAATCATTGATGTTAAATGATAATCCACCACGGAATGCCATGCGGTATCCCAATGTTTTGATATCATCCAAAAATTTAGCAGTGATAGGGACGTTTGTCCATTTAATAATATCACCAATAATTTCACGCAAAGATTTTTTAGTTAACAACGCATTGATAAAACCAACCGTTTTAGGAACGTGCTGGTTAAATATTACACGGCCAACTGTAGTCTCAATTAATTTATACGTTAAGGTGCCATCATCATTCCGGAAATTTGCTCTAACCCTGATGTGGGCATGCAGATCAACCTGTTTTTCGTTGTAAGCGATAATAACTTCGTCAGCAGAATAAAATGCCTTTCCTTCACCTTTCACTTTTTCCGTTTCAGTCGATTTTTTTCCTTTGGTAATGTAGTACAATCCCAATACCATGTCCTGAGAAGGTAAGGTAATTGGTGTACCATTCTGAGGGTTTAAAATGTTATGAGAAGATAGCATCAACAACTGGGCTTCAAGGATAGCTGCGTTGCTTAAAGGCACGTGAACAGCCATCTGATCACCATCAAAATCCGCATTGAACGCTGTTGTTACCAACGGGTGCAACTGGATAGCTTTACCTTCAATCAATTTTGGCTGAAATGCCTGGATTGACAAACGGTGAAGGGTTGGGGCCCTGTTCAACATAATTGGATGCCCTTTCAATATATTCTCCAGGATATCCCAGATAATGGCTTCTTTTTTATCAACCAGTTTACGTGCAGATTTTACCGTTTTAACGATACCTCTTTCAATCAGTTTACGGATAATAAACGGTTTAAATAATTCTGCCGCCATGTCTTTTGGCAAACCGCATTCATGCATCTTTAATTCTGGCCCTACCACAATAACAGAACGACCAGAATAATCCACACGTTTACCCAATAAGTTCTGACGGAAACGTCCCTGCTTACCTTTCAATACATCACTCAAAGATTTCAAAGCACGACCACCTTCTGCTTTTACAGCATTTGATTTACGGCTATTATCAAACAATGAATCAATGGCTTCCTGCAGCATTCTTTTTTCGTTACGAAGAATTACTTCAGGCGCTTTAATTTCTAATAATCTTTTTAAACGGTTATTACGGATAATAACACGACGGTATAAATCATTTAAATCCGAAGATGCAAAACGACCACCATCCAATGGTACCAATGGACGCAATTCCGGTGGAATAACCGGAATGTATTGCATTACCATCCACTCAGGACGGTTGTTGATTCTTGTATTTGCATCACGGAAACTTTCCACCACGCTCAAACGCTTTAGGGCATCCGCTTTACGTTGCTGGCTTGTTTCTACGGCAGCTGAGTTACGCAGGTCAAAACTAAGCTGGTCTAAATCGATGCGTTGCAATAAATCATGCACCGCTTCTGCACCCATTTTTGCGATGAATTTGTTTGGATCTTCATCAGATAAATGCTGGTTATCTTTTGGCAAGGTATCCAGTATATCCAGGTACTCTTCTTCAGTTAATAAGTCTCCAAAATTTTGTCCTTTATCAGCCCTGATACCTGATTGAATTACTACAAAACGCTCATAGTAAACAATAGTTTCCAATTTCTTGGAACTCATTCCCAACAAGTAACCAATTTTATTGGGTAAAGATTTAAAGTACCATATATGCACCACAGGCACCACCAATTTGATGTGCCCCATTCTTTCACGACGTACTTTCTTTTCAGTTACTTCCACACCGCATCTGTCGCACACAATTCCTTTATAACGAATGCGCTTGTATTTTCCGCAAGCACATTCATAATCCTTTACTGGTCCAAAAATTCTTTCGCAAAACAAACCATCTCTTTCTGGCTTGTAAGTACGGTAGTTAATGGTTTCGGGCTTTAGCACCTCACCAAAGCTTCTTTCTAAAATACTATCCGGAGAAGCCAGACCAATTGTAATTTTAGAGAAAGTAGATCTGGGGCGGTTTTCTTTTTTGAATGCCATATTTTGAATTGATAATTTTTAATTGATAATTGATAATTCCTTTGGAACAATCATATAGTCGTTACTCAACATCGTTGTGTCACTCACTTGTACAATTTCAGCATTGTGGTGCACCTTAAAACCTCCAAACTCTCCCTTTTCAGGGAGAGCCAGAGTATGTCTTGTTTATTCGAAAGTTAAGTCTAATCCCAATCCCCTTAGTTCATGCACCAATACGTTAAATGATTCCGGCACACCTGGTCTTGGAATATTATCACCCTTAACGATTGCTTCGTAAGTTTTAGCCCTTCCGATGATATCATCAGATTTTAGCGTTAACAACTCCTGCAAAATGTTAGAAGCACCATAAGCCTCCAAAGCCCACACCTCCATCTCACCAAAACGTTGTCCACCAAACTGAGCCTTACCACCCAACGGTTGTTGCGTTATCAAACTGTATGGCCCTATTGAACGTGCATGCATCTTATCATCCACCATGTGGTGCAATTTGATGATGTAAATGATACCTACTGTTGCTTTCTGATCAAAGCGCTCCCCTGTTTCTCCATCATATAAATAAGTATGTCCGAAGGTTGGTAAACCTGCTTTTTCAATGTACCCGGCAATTTCATCCACACTAGCTCCATCAAAAATGGGTGTTGCAAACTTGCATCCTAATTTTTCACCAGCCCAGCCTAGTACTGTTTCGTAAATTTGTCCAAGGTTCATACGACTAGGTACGCCCAATGGATTTAATACGATATCTACCGGAGTTCCATCTTCAAGGAATGGCATATCTTCCTGGCGAACGATCTTGGCAACAATACCCTTGTTACCGTGGCGACCCGCCATTTTATCACCTACTTTCAGTTTACGTTTAACTGCAAGGTATACTTTTGCTAATTTCAATACACCAGTGGGTAATTCATCACCAATGCTGATATTGAATTTTTCTCTTTTATACCTACCTAATTCTTCATTGTACTTGATGCTATAATTGTGCAACAACACGTTGATCAATTCATCTGTCTTGGCATCACCGGTCCATCCCAATGGATTTACATTAAGATAATCTACATTAGATAAATTCTTTTGATTGAATTTAGCTCCTTTGCCAATCAACATCTCACCAAAATTGTTGCTAACACCTGCAGAAGTTTTTTCTTTTAATAGCGTTGCCAGTTTATTAACCAACAATTCTAATAAATCGTTTTCGTTCTTTTCGTGTGTTTTTTCAATTTTATCAAGACTTGCCTTCTCTCTAACCTTAGCATTTTTATCTTTTTTGGCACGTTGAAACAACTTTTTGTTGATAACAACTCCTTCAGTACTACTTGGTGCTTTAAGGGATGCATCTTTAGCATCACCGGCTTTATCACCAAATATGGCACGTAACAACTTCTCTTCCGGAGTAGGATCGCTCTCACCCTTTGGAGTAATTTTACCGATAATAATATCACCTTCTTTTACGTGTGCGCCAATTCTAATGATACCATTCTGATCTAAATCTTTGGTAGCTTCTTCACTAACATTAGGGATATCTGGTGTTAATTCCTCTTCACCCAATTTAGTATCTCTAACCTCTGTTTCAAACTCACTGATGTGGATAGATGTGAACAGATCTTCCTTAACTACTTTTTCAGAAATAACGATTGCATCCTCAAAGTTGTAACCTTTCCAAGGCATGAAGGCCACTTTAAGATTACGTCCCAAGGCAATTTCGCCTCCTTTGGTTGCATAACCTTCCGTTAAGAAATCGCCTTCAACAACCTTTTGTCCTTTTACAACACAAGGCCTTAAGTTGATACAGGTTTCCTGGTTGGTTCTGATAAACTTGGTTACTTTATATATTCTTAAATCATCTTCAAAGCTCACCAATTGCTGCATTTCGCTGCGATTGTACCGAACGTGAATTTCATTACCATCCACGTATTCAACAACACCAGTTCCTTCTGCATGTAATTGAATCCTTGCATCCCTTGCTGCTTTTCCTTCTAAGCCTGTACCAACAATTGGTGGGTCAAGGCGAATTAAAGGAACGGCCTGGCGTTGCATGTTTGATCCCATCAGTGCCCTGTTGGCATCATCATGCTCAAGGAACGGAATGAGGGAAGCACTCAAACCAACAATTTGGTTAGGCGCCACATCCATGTATTCAACATCACCTTTATCTAAAATAGGGAAATCACCTGTTTGACGACTCTTGATTCTATCTTCTATAAAATTCCCTTTTTCATCCATTGGAATATTAGCTTGTGCAATTTTAGCTAAATCTTCCTCTTCCGCACTCAGGAAAGTTATTTTCTTCATGTCTGCCTTACCATCTGTTACTTTATGGTAAGGAGTTTCAATAAAGCCCATGTCATTAATTTTGGCATGTACGCAAAGCGTAGAAATCAAACCAATGTTTGGACCTTCTGGAGTTTCTATTGTACAAAGACGACCGTAGTGAGAATAGTGAACGTCACGAACCTCAAAACCAGCTCTTTCACGACTTAAACCACCGGGCCCAAGTGCGGAGATACGACGCTTGTGCGTTATCTCACTTAAAGGATTGGTTTGATCTAAGAACTGAGACAACTGAGAAGTACCAAAGAAGGAGTTGATTACAGAAGACAATGTTCTTGCATTGATCAAATCTACCGGAGTAAATACTTCATTATCACGTACGTTCATCCTTTCACGGATGGTACGAGCCATACGAGCCAAACCAACACCAAACTGGGCATATAATTGTTCACCAACAGTGCGTACACGGCGGTTGCTTAAATGATCTATATCATCTACTTCACTTTTGCCATTGGTTAATTGAACCAGTGTTTTAATGATGGCGATGATATCATCTTTTGTTAATACTTTTTTCTCAATAGGGAAATTCAATCCTAAACGACGATTGATTTTGTAACGGCCAACTTCACCCAAATCATACCGCTTATCGCTGAAGAATAATTTATCAATGATACCACGGGCCGTTTCATTATCCGGTGCATCTGCTCCACGCAACTGGCGGTAAATATGCTGCACTGCTTCCAGTTCACTGTTGGAAGTATCCTTGTTTAAAGTATTGTAAATTATGGCGTAATCTCCACTAACTTCTTCTTTTTGAACAAATACACTCTTAACATCCATATCAGCAATCATTTCAATATTGCTTTGATCCAGAACTGTATCTCTTTCTAATACAATTTCATTCCTTTCAATACTCACTACTTCGCCGGTATCTTCATCAACAAAATCTTCCACCCATGTACGTAAAACTCTTGCAGCAAGACGTTTACCAATATATTTCTGAAGTGATTTTTTGTCAACTTTTACTTCGTCAGCCATACCGAACAGTTCGAGTATGTCCTTATCAGTTTCAAAACCAATTGAACGTAATAAGGTTGTTACAGGAAACTTCTTCTTACGATCAATATACGCATACATTACGTTATTAATGTCTGTTGCGAACTCCATCCAGGCTCCTTTAAAAGGAATTACTCTTGCGGAGTAAATTTTTGTACCATTCGGATGAACGGATTGTCCAAAGAACACGCCTGGTGAACGGTGTAGCTGAGAAACAACTACCCTTTCAGCACCATTAATTACAAAAGTACCACGAGGAGTCATATACGGACTGTTACCCAGGAATACATCCTGGACAATAGTCTGAAAGTCAACATGCTCTTCATCATTACAGCTCAACCGAAGTTTAGCTTTTAACGGAACCGCATAAGTAAGACCTCTTTCAATACACTCATCAATACTATACCTTGGGGGATCTACAAAGTAGTCCAGGAATTCCAAAACGAAAATATTGCGGGTATCGGTGATAGGGAAGTTTTCCTTAAACACACGAAACAGGCCTTCAACATTGCGTTTGTCCGGGGTAGTTTCTAACTGAAAATAATCTTTGAATGATTGAATTTGGATTCCGAGTAAATCGGGTGTTTCCGCTAAGAGTTCAACTTTTCCAAAATTGATGCGCTGAGCGGCGGGTGATTTAGTTGCAGACATATTTGTTATAAAACGTTTTTTAACTGAGAAGGTTCTCTAATTCCTGATTATGAACAAAATGATAATAACCCTAAATTAAAGGACGGCAAAGTTATGGATTATATTTTAGAAATTAAAAAACTTAAAGCCATTTTTCCACATTTCCGCTTCTTATGAATCATTTTTTTATCTACTCAGAGAAAAATGGCTAATTAATGGAAATATTACAAACACAGCATGGTGGAATTCGTTTGTTGTAAAATTATCTTATCAATTAGATTCTATCTATTAAAAATGAATAAAAAATAATTTCTAAACGAAATTTTTATTCAATTGATTCGTTATTAAGGTTGAATTGGCAAATATTTAAAGATTGAACAGCAAATTCGGAGTAGTTAACATGGGTTTTACCAGTGCCCAATTTAAATATTTACTCAAGACGCCTTTTAGATGATTGCCATAATGTGAATAAGAAAGGAAAAGGACTATTCCATATCCAAACTTAAACATCCTAAAGAAAATCTAATGCTCATGTAACATGAAAAAGTTTCTAATAATATTAACATTGCTATTTTTTCTTCGGGCATCCACCTATGCCCAATGTCCGCCTGGTGCTTTTGCTTACCAAAGTTTATACCCGCAGTGCTCCACTGGTTGTGGTGTATTATTGTTGGGATGGCCTGAGGGAGTACTTGTAAATATTTATGGTGGCACCCCATTGGTAATTGTAAACTCTGCTCTAATATCCGGAACATTGGGAAATGGCGGAACAGGAGATGCTTTTACCTGCGTTCCCTGTAATATTCCATTGGTATATGCTGCTGCCAGTCCTGGTGCTTCAAGTGGCTGTGTAATTGCTACTATTGGCATTGTTCCGGTAAAACTGGTCGATTTTTCAGTAACTAATTCCGCAAAAAAAGGCAGTGAAATAAAATGGACTACTACACAAGAACTGGAACCTGTAAAATATATCATTCAAAGAAGCCAGAATAGCCGTAATTATTTAGATATTGCAACATTAAATGGGAAACAACAACCTAACAATCAATATAATTTTACAGACGACTATATAAAAAAAGGTATCGTTTATTATAGAGTAAAAGTTAAAGAAGCTGCAGGACAGATATTCTACTCTTCGGTTTCTGTAATAAATAACCAAATTGATTTTAGTGTTATTGCATACCCCAACCCTGTAGATAATAAATTTAAATTAACCATTCCTCAACAACTACTACCTGCAACCTACCAAATTATTAATGCACTGGGCCAAACAGTTTATTCAGCTTCTACCCAAACAATAACTACAGAAATTAACCAATTGCTTACTGCAGGTATTTATGCCATAAGAGTTAAAGGCCGCAACAACGAAATAGCTTCACAAACAATTATCAAGAAATAAAGAACTTCAATAACAGATTTGATAAGCCGGGTATTACCTGGCTTTTTCTATTATTATAATCCATAAAAATCCCAAAAGCAATAACTTCTGAGGTAGATTTATTCATGATATCTTTAATGAGCTATATCTTATAATCTGTACTAGATTATAGTAAAAAAAGCCAGAGATTTCTCCCCGGCCTTTTAAAGCTATTTTTAATAAGAAATTATTAAGCTATTTCAACGTCAGCCCCAGCGTCAGCTAATTTAGTTTTTAATTCTTCTGCAGTTGCTTTGTCTACACCTTCTTTAACTGGCTTTGGTGCACCATCAACAAGATCCTTAGCTTCTTTTAAGCCTAAACCTGTTAATTCTTTAACGATTTTTACAACTGCTAATTTGTTAGGACCAGCTGCTTTTAAAATTACGTTGAAAGAAGTTTGCTCTTCAACAGCAGCAGCACCGCCGCCACCATCTGCACTTACTACAACCGCAGCTGCAGCTGGTTCAATACCATATTCTGATTTCAAAAAATCAGCTAATTCCTGTACTTCTTTTACTGTTAAGTTTACTAAACTTTCAGCTAAAACTTTTACGTCTGCCATAATGTTTGCATTTTTTCCGACTTCACGTCCGTTCTTAGCGGATCCGCCGGATGGTTTAAAAAAATTGTTTTTGTCCCTTGTTATTGAACAACCCTTAATTAGTGAGACAACTGAATAAGCGTTTTTAAAATAAAATTCTTTAGCTCCCAATAAAGAGATGGAGCATTAAGCTTCCGGTTTTGCTTCCGCTGCTGGTGCTTCCGTTGCAGTGGGTGTTTCTGCTACAACAGTTTCAGCTACCGGAGTTACCGCTTCTGCAACTGGTGCAACAACTTCAACCGGTGCTGCTTCCGCAACAACCTCTTCAGCTTTAGCCGCATCTTTGTTTTGCAAAGCCCCTAAAACACGCTGTATTGGAGAGTTAAGCAAACCAATGATTTCACCAATTAACTCATGCTTGGTTTTAATTTTTGTAAGAGCAGTCAATTGGTTGTCGCCTACAAATACATCACCATTGATGAAGGCAGCTTTTAACGATGGTTTTTCACCTTTACTAGCCTTCCTGAAACCTGCTAAAATTAAAGCCGGTTCTTTAGGATTTTCGCTAAATAATAATGCGGTTACTTTGTGCAATGAATCATACACGCCTGTGTATTTTTCAGCATCAATGCTTTCCAATGCTTTTCTGATAAGTGTATTTTTCGCCACCTTCATTTCTACCTGCTTAGTAAAGCAATGCCTGCGCAAATCAGTTACCTGTGCAACAGTTAAGCTTTCGGTATCAGTTATATAAAAGTTACTGTACTGGCTAAATTTGCCTTTCAGCACTTCTATTACTTCGTTTTTTTCTTGTTTAGTCATAACAAATATTTTTATCTCCCGCTTAAAAACGGCAGCAATTCATGATTAGTTTTGAACAGATTTTGTATCAATTAAAATGCCTGGGCTCATTGTACTGGCCATGCTAACTCCTCTCAGGTAAGTACCTTTTGAAGAAGACGGTTTCAACCTTACCAATGCATTGATTAACTCCTGGCTATTTTCAGCAATCTTATCTGCACTAAAACTTACACGGCCTACAGAGGCATGAATGATACCAACTTTATCTACTTTAAACGCTATTTTACCACCTTTTACTTCGGTTACAGCTGCAGCTACATCATTGGTAACTGTTCCTGTTTTTGGATTCGGCATCAGGTTACGAGGACCTAATACTTTACCTAATTTACCAATCTTTGGCATTACAGCGGGAGTAGCGATAATAACATCTACATCCGTCCAGCCACCTTCTATTTTCTTGATGAATTCGTCTAGGCCAACAAAGTCAGCACCAGCAGCTTTTGCAGCTTCTTCTTTATCAGGAGTACAAAGCACCAATACTTTTTTGGTTCTTCCAGTACCGTGTGGTAAAGAAACTGTACCACGGATTGCCTGGTCAGCTTTTTTAGGATCAACGCCCAATTTTATATGCAAATCTACAGAACTGTCAAATTTTGTTGTATTCAATTCTTTTACCAAGGAAGAAGCTTCTTTTAATGAATAAGCTTTGTTACTATCAACCTTAGCGTTGGCTATTTTTCTTTTTTTAGTGATCATTGTCTAAAAACTTTTTGAGTTGATAATAAAATTAATTTTCCCAAGGTGCTTTACCATCTACTGTAAGCCCCATGCTTCTTGCAGTACCTGCAATCATAGTCATAGCACTTTTTTCAGTAAATGCATTCAGGTCAGCCATTTTATCTTTCGCAATGGCTTCAACCTGGGCCCAGGTTACTTTACCTACTTTAACACGGTTAGGTTCTTTACTACCACTTTTAAGGTTGGCAGCTTCCATTAACTGTACAGCAGCAGGAGGAGTTTTAATTATAAACTCAAATGATTTGTCAGCGTAAACTGTGATTAAAACGGGAAGAATTTTCCCTGGTTTATCCTGGGTTCTGGCGTTAAATTGCTTACAGAACTCCATGATGTTGATACCCTTACTACCAAGGGCCGGACCGATTGGCGGCGCCGGGTTTGCCTGTCCTCCTTTGCATTGGAGCTTGACATAGGCGGTGATTTCTTTAGCCATGTTTAAATATTTTTTGGTGATAGCGTCCTGGTAATTTTACCAAAACTCCCAATTCATTTCCACTAAACTTTACGTTGTGATGGATAAAAAGAACTATTTGGGGCGGCAAAGGTATAAGTTTACTGATAAAAAACAAATGAAATTTTAAAGCTGTTTCTTTTCCACCCTACAATTGCTAAAAAACAGCCTTTCATAAACCGATATATTACCTTATAAATACAGTGAAAATAAATCTGCCTGTACCTTGTGTTGCACTAGCGACATTATATTAAGATTATCTTTGGTACATATGAGAAAAGCCTTTTTCCAACTACACCTTGCTGTCTTTTTAGCTGGTTTTACAGCAATTTTAGGCAAATTAATAGGATTAAACGAGATTTTTTTGGTTGGTTACAGGCTAGTGATTACTGTAATAACGCTGGCTTTTTTGCTTAAAATAAAAAAGCAATTAATTCTACTGCCTTTAAAAGAAACGTTACAAATATTTTGCGTTGGGTTCATTGTTGCTGTTCATTGGATAACGTTTTATGGCAGTGTAAAATATGGCAATGTATCTGTAGCAGTCGTTTGTCTTGCAGGGTCAGGTTTTTTTACGGCTTTACTTGATCCTTTGTTTTATAAAAAGAATATTTCAATGCGTGAAATTTTGTTAGGAGGAATTGCTATCCTTGGAATTTATATCATTTTCGATTTTCACCCCCAATACAAAACGGGTATTATCTTCGGAATTATTTCAGCAATTGGCATTTCTTTATTTCCAATATTCAACAAAAGGCTGTTAACGAAGCATTCCCCTGCAACGTTAACTTTGTACGAAATGACGGGTGGTCTTTTGGCAACTTGCCTTTTATTACCAGTATATCTTTTCTACTTTCCTGCGGATTATTACTTGCCCTCCAAAAACGATTGGATTTTGCTGCTGGTGCTTTCCTGGCTATGTACCGTTTACTGCTTTCACTTGCAACTAAATGCCTTACAAAAGATCTCAGCTTTTACCTGTAACCTTGCTTACAATCTGGAGCCCGTTTATGGAATCATATTAGCTTTTATCATTTTTAAAGAAAATAAATTATTCAATAGCCAGTTTTATTTTGGGGTGGGGTTAATACTATTGGCAGTTTTATTACAAACGGCTAGTGTATACTACCACAGAAAGAAAATTAAATCTTATAAAACAGCCCACCCAGGCATTGAAACAACTAGTTAAAAAATAAATTGGGGATAAAATTCAAAAAAAACTCTTTTAACAAGATAGAAATCAAAAAGGATTACTTACCTTCGCCGTCCAAAAAATTACAACAATGGCCAGAGTATGTCAGGTAACAGGAAAGAAGCCAATAACGGGCAATAAAGTTTCCCATTCGAATATTAAAACGAAGCGCAGGTTTTTACCAAACCTTCAAACCAAGCGTTATTTTTTAGCTGAAGAAGATAAGTGGGTAACCCTTAAAGTTTCATCAGAAGCGATCCGCACTATTAATAAAAACGGATTGTTTTCAGTAGTTAAAAAATTAAGAGCTGCTGGCGAAAAGATTTAAAATAACACCCAAAACTCCTGCATGGGAGTGGTAACAATAAAAAAACACAACAATGGCAAAGAAAGGAAACAGGGTGCAGGTTATACTTGAGTGCACTGAGCATAAAGCAAGTGGAAAAGCAGGCACCAGCCGCTATATCACCAAAAAGAATAAAAAGAATACACCAGAAAGGTTGGAGTTGAAAAAGTTTAACCCCATCTTAAAGAAGGTAACTGTTCATAAAGAAATCAAGTAATTTGGTTAAAGATTAGCTGGTAAACAAGTGGATTTCAACTTAATGTCGGAAAATTTTTTAACTAATTATTTTATAAATCAATCAATTTAATACAATGGCAAAAGCAGCAAAAACAGCGATTAAAACCAAAGACCAGAAAGCAGCTTCTGAAGCAAAAAACTGGAGCAAAGTGATACGTGCAGTACGTAGCCCCAAAACTGGTGCTTACACTTTTAAAGAATCAATTGTTCATAAAGACAAAATTAAAGAGCATCTGGCTCAATAATTTTTCAGTATGAAAAAATTATACGCAAGCTGTCCTGATTTATTTCGGGACAGCTTTCTTTATTTTCTGCCATCTTTTTCAAAAGGGCGGTAAGGCAAACACCAACTTCATTTAATAACCATAAATTATTCTCCTTTAGGAGACAGCGCATGGGACTTTTTGATAAATTATTTGGAAAAAAGGAGCAAAAAGAAACGCTTGACCATGGATTACAAAAAACCCGGGAAGGCTTTTTTAGTAAAATCACCAAAGCAATTGCTGGTAAAAGCACCATTGATGAAGAGGTTTTAGATAACCTGGAAGATGCCTTGGTAAGTGCTGATGTAGGTATTGAAACCACAGTAGAAATAATAAACAGAATAGAAAAAAGAGTAGCTAAAGATAAATATCTGAATGCAGCAGAATTAAACAGCATTTTAAAAGAAGAAATTGAACAAATGCTGGTAGCAGCCCCTGAAGATCATAGTTATGAAAGTTATGAATTACCGGCAGGACACAAGCCACATATAATTCTTGTTGTAGGCGTTAACGGAGTTGGAAAAACTACCACCATTGGTAAGCTGGCTCACAACTTCTCAATGGCAGGTAAATCAGTACTATTAGGAGCTGCTGACACTTTTAGGGCTGCGGCTGTGGAACAGTTAACCATCTGGAGCGAAAGAACAAACGTACCCATTGTAAAAAAGGAAATGGGCAGCGATCCGGCTTCAGTGGCATATGATACTGTTATTAGTGGTGTTGCAAAAAATGTAGATGTTATTATTATTGATACTGCAGGCCGGCTTCATAATAAAGCCTATTTAATGGAGGAGCTATCCAAAATAAAAAGAGTAATTCAAAAAGTAATACCTGATGCCCCGCACGAAGTAATGCTGGTACTAGATGGAAGTACCGGACAAAATGCATTGGAACAGGCTAAACAATTTACTGCTACTACAGAAGTTACCTCATTAACCATTACAAAGTTAGATGGTACTGCCAAGGGTGGCGTGGTATTAGCGATTGCTCACCTGTTTAAAATACCGGTTAAATTTATCGGCGTCGGTGAAAAAGCAACAGACCTGCTGGTATTTGATAAAAAGCAGTTTGTTGAGGGGTTGTTTTCTCCCCTTAATTAGCAGATTATTTTTAAGGCCTTTGGCTAAGTAAAAGTTTGATGTTTCCTGAATTAATTAATTCAAAATAAAAAGAAATCTCCCTTTCAGGAGATAGTGGCTTATGATAAAAGTTGGAGAATATAATTTACTAAAAATATTAAGGATTGTTGATTTTGGTGTGTACCTCGATGATGGCGCTGAAGGTATTTTATTACCCAAACGTTTTGTACCAACTGTGGTTGCTATTGGTGACGAACTGGACGTATTTGTTTATCATGATGGCGAAGACAGGCTGATTGCTACAACCCAACGTCCAAAAGGAATTTTAGGTGATATTGTAAAACTACGAGCGGTAAATGTAACACCTCAAGGTGCTTTTTTAGACAATGGGTTGATGAAAGATATTTTTGTTCCTTCATCAAAACAACTTACAGGTATGATGATTAACGGGGATTACCTGGTTAAAATTTACCTGGATGAACAAACCGGAAGGCTTGCAGCAACAGAAAAAGTAGGACTCTTTTTAAGTAATGAAAATCTTACTGTAAAAGAGTTGGATGAAGTTGATTTAATTGCATTTAGAAGAACCGATATTGGTTATTTGTGTATCATCAATAACCTGCACACAGGCGTGCTGCATTTTAATGAAATTTATCGCAGCATTTCAGTAGGCGATGCTTTTAAAGGATTCATCAAAAAAATATACCCGGAAAGCAACGATAAAATTGACCGTTTTAGAATAGATGTTGTTGCAGGAAAAAAAGGCTACCAGCGAGTGGAAGATGAAGCAGAGAAAGTATTGCGTCTTTTAAATGAAAATGAAGGATACCTCCCCTATCATGACAAAAGCAATCCGGAAGATATTTATGATTTTTTTGGGATGAGCAAGAAAACCTTTAAAATGACCACAGGCAATTTATTCAAGCAAAGAAAAATTAGCTTTGAAAAAGCAGGAATAAGGTTGTCAGAAAAATGAAAGCCTTTCCATTTGAATTTTAGGGGACTAACCAGTTTGCACTGAATTTACCGTCAGCCGTATATTGAAATTTAGCCCTGCGATGTCCGCCGCTGTTAAGCCAAAGCCATTCCATCCAATGAATTTGTGTGTTGATGATGGCAAAGTTTTTTCGCCCGGCTTCGCTTTCTTCAGGTGTAGGATCTTCTTTATCAAATTTAGGCGATAAACCACTTGCGGGAAACGCAGATAAGCTGGATGGTCCTTCAATACCGAGATAATTTTTTCTTCCACTCATACGTGTATTACTCCATGCTTCTTTAGCAAAAATATCATTCTGGTGGAGGGTTGCAATACCACTTAATCTTATTTGAAGCATAGCAGACGGGTGGTAAAATAACCAGCTTACGTTATTGTTATTCTTTAGTTCCTGCCACTTGCCACTTCGAATATCTGTATGAAAACAAAGTTGTCTTTTTTCAATATCTACTTTTCGTAAAACTACCGTACGCATATTTACCCCGTGTTCATTAACGTTCGCTACTACCGGATTATGCAACGGGTTTTTATATTGCAACGAGCCATTTAAAATCCGCACCCAACAATCCTTTTCTAATGCATTAAGGTCATATTCTATACCGTCTATCTTTACACTATCCATACTCAAATATTCGTTTAAAATCCAATTTATACAACCCCCAGATTAAATTAAAATCCACTGTTTCTACAGATGAAAATAATAAAAGTTGACCTGGTTAAAATTTAATGCAACAAACGGAACACCCTTTCTATAAAAAATACGAAACATTGGTAAAGTTATTTATTTAAAAAATCCCGCCACCAGTATCCTGAATTTTTAATTGTACGCAGCTGTGTATTGGTATCAACATGCACCAGCCCAAACTTTGCATCATAACCTTCACTCCACTCAAAATTATCCATTAGTGTCCAGGCCAGATAACCATTAACATTTACACCTTCTTTTTTTGCTTTCAATACTGCCTGCAAATGTTGCTGAAAATAATTTATTCTTTCAGCATCATCTACCACCCCGCTTTTTAATACGTCTTTAAAAAACGATCCATTTTCGGTAATGATAATTTCTTTAACGCCGCCATACAACCAAATTCGTTTAATGGTTCTGTAAAAACTTTCAGCATTAACCTCCCACCCCATTGCTGTAAAACGAACTTTTCGTTTAGAAGGTTTTACTTCGGATGCCTGTAAAACAGGTATAAGATTGTTGTGCCTTACCACAACCGGAAAATAGTATTGAATTCCAATAAAATCAAAATCAAACATTAGTCTTTCCGTGTACTTCCAGGATTTATTTTGAAGATGTAACTTCTCTAAAAATTTAAAGGAATCATCTGCCGGGTATCCCTTACCTAGGGTCGCTTCAATAAACAACCGGTTCATTAAAATATCAATTCTGTTTGCGGCAGCAATATCTTGTTTTTTGTCTGAAAAAGGTATCACCTGCGAAAAGGAAAAAGTAGTACCGATGTGTGCATTTTGCACCAGTTTGCGGATGATTCTTCCACCATCTGCCTGTGCAAGCGCAGCATGATGTAAAGCCGGGATAAAATTATCCAATCCCATTTTACCTGGTGCATGTTTACCCAACATATAACCCAATGCAGTAAAGCCAAATGGTTCATTTAAAATAATCCAATGCTTAACCTTGTCACCGAAAGCCTCTGCACAAATAGTTACAAAACGGCTAAACCATTTTACAATTAAGTAATTTGTCCAGCCGCCTCTTTTTTCAAGCGCTTGTGGAAGATCCCAGTGATAAAGGGTTACATAAGGTGTAAGCCCAAGCAGCAAACATTCCTCAATTACTCTTTGATAAAAACTGATGCCTTCT
>JANYCA010000049.1 GCA_025360525.1 Chitinophagaceae bacterium
AAAACATTCAATATGAGCCAGCCATTACAATTAGTGCTTAATAAAAGAGAACACAAGCTAATAGAAAAAGCATTGCAATGCATGGTAAGCAATTACCAGCAATGTTACGAAAGCACGCTGTTAAATGCCGACCTGATGGAGAACGACGGTAGCCAGCTGCTGGCATATTACAAAGCCCAGGAAATGGAGCACATACAACTTATTGCAGGTATACAGCTAAACGATTCATAAGCAGGTATAGGTAAAACAAACCCGGGTATTTCTATACCTGGGGTTATTTAAAAAATCATCGGGCCACGGCCTGTCCCTATATACCAACCGGTGGCCGCTTAAACAACGGCCACCAACTTAAAAAATTATTAGCCTTTAAATCAGTAAAACATGGATATTATTTTATCAACACAAAACCAAGTAAAAGAGTATATAAACATGCTATCGCACCTAGATGAAGATTGCAAAGCATTGAGAACAAAATGGCCCCTATTTTATTTTGGGTGGCTTAATCCATTCAAAATTTGCAACGTAACTAAAGAAGATTTTTTGTTTTTTGCAAATAAGTTTCCGAAATGTAAAGTTTCCATATTAGAGAGCTCCGCAGTACTTAATATAGGTGAAAGTGATGCCGCTTGTTTAGACTTACATACCCCGATGGACTTTGAACTGTATGAAAAATGTGTGTCGAAAAAAGATGTTGAAACTGTTATAAAAAATTAACATGACGCCACTACAAGAATATAATGCCATAACAAATACCGCAGCCGATTTATTAGCAGCGCTCGATAAACTCGATGCTACCAACAGCAGCATTCACAAAATACAGGTAAAAGATTTACGCAAAAAATTGCATACACAAATACGTATTGTAAGGCTAACTCCTGCACAGGTGCCACCCGATAAGGCTAAAAAAACACCTAAACCATTTAATAATAATTACAGCCATTTGGCTCGCTAAAAAAAAATTTATGTCCAAATTCGATAAAGAGGCCGGTGTGCTTATACTTATAAGTTGCCTGGTATTTATGTTCTGTTTTTTACTGTTGATAATAGCATTAATAAAAGGCAACTGGTTTGCATTGTACTTTATAGGTGCCGATTTATTTGCACTGCTGGTTATTCGCTTTTTTTGGATAACAGCCGACGATTTATAATTACTTAAAAACTTAACGCAAAAAAATGCAATCGGGCACCATACAAATACGCAATAAAAAATACCCCTTAACCTATTCCGGCGAAAAAGCCGAACACCTGGCACAGGGATATATTGATACGCCACACATACACCCTTACCTGCATGTAGCTGCACAGCAGTTTGCACGCAAAGGAACCCTAAATAGTAAGGGTGGTAAAAGATACACATCTGCCTATAACAATGGCAGCCATTGGGTAATTGTAGGCCTTTTATTACAAACAAATTTTGTAGTAATTTGCACCTGCTTTATTCTAAATACAGAAGACTTCGCTAATTTAAAAAACATGGGCGTAGGCAAAGCAAAATTCAAAAAGGCAGAAAAAGTACGGATGCACGACATCCATTTTTCGCCAGAGGTAGAAGAAGCTGCCACCTGCTTTGGATTTACAGTTGAAGACCTAAGGCACACTATGTACCAGGTTTTAAACGGCCGCCCATCCCTTAACAAAAAACGATAACATTTAATACGCACATCCACACAATGGATGATGCGTATTTTTTTTGCTTAAAAATGCAACTAGTACAAAACCTACATCCCATTAAAATTATAACCGGTGCTGCCGACGTGCTTGTGTCGCATAGAGATATGCGTAATAAGTATTGCACCAACCGGGATATTAAATATTGGAGTACTTATTTTTTACTAAAAAGCCTCACCAGCTCCGGAGTCATTCGCTCCTGGACAAAACAAAAAACCTTTTTGCTCGACTTCTGTAAAATGACAGAGAATTGCTTTCGCAATCACCTGGCAGAGCTGCAAAAACTTAAGCTAATAAAACTCACGAAAAACCGAACAATTTTGCTTACCTCCTTTGAAACCGCTGCCGAAATACTCGGCATCGAATTCACTGGCCACACAATTATTGATTATGACACATCCATTTCCGGCAATCAAATATTTCAATACCTCCTGAGGGGCGAAGAAATACGCAGCAACCAGGCTAAGCAATTGAAAACGCTTTGGTACTATGTTGGTAAAAATCCACTGTTAAAAGATGCACTGTTTACCCTTCTTGTAAAAGATGGGGCAGATAAGAAGTTACTCGAAAAAGATATCACCTATTTTCAAGAGCAATTATTACAACTGCAGCAGCAAGCATTTAAAGATGGGTCTCCCTTACTCGACTTACTTACCACCTGCAGAGCTGATATTAACCGTGGCGTAAAATGCATACAGGAATACCACACCTACAAAAGCAAACAAAGCGTAAGCTATATGAAAAACCGCATGGTAACACTGCAGGTTATAAAAGTTACCAAAGTATGCACTAAAAGCCCACAGCGCAGCCGCTTATACATCCCGGCCAATGGTGACAACGCATCCAAAACCACAGGCTCTTTTAGTACCCCTTCAGGGGATGGTGGCAAACGCCATCGTGATGGCTACAAATATTTACCAGCTACAAAAGAAACAGCCTGGTTTCTTACAGATCAGGTTACGCACAACTACAAATCTCAACAACAACAAAAAAATGAAAAGAAAAAAGCAGCCTAGCCCCCCGGCCAGGGGCGGCAAACCGCCCCCAGGGCCCCAAATGCAAAAATTGTTACCTACAGGAAGTGGTTACCTTTTAGGTAAAAGAAGTTTTAGTTATGTTTTAGTGTGGTTTAAGTAGTGTTTTAGTAAATTTTAAGTTAACTAAAGGGCCAAAAATCAAAAATTTAATAGCAACGTGAACACAAAAAAACAACAGGAAGAACTGGCCTTTAACAAGCGATACAGCAGGTTTAAACTACACGCCTATTTTCAAAATAGAAATCCGTTAACGCATTACGGCCAGGAGCGGTACAACAGCACGGTTGCACAGCTTCGCTTTGGCCACGTAAAACAAATCGTACTGGATAGAGAGCGGGGCCTTAAGGATTGTATTGATCGCATAGAGCTGTGGCACAAACTGTACACAGTATCTACAGCACTCATTTACGATAGGCGCCGTAGCACTATTGGGCCGGATAAAACCGAAATATTTGGCAAAGAAATTCACAAATATTTAGGCACCCAATTAATAGAATGGGAACCAAACCCCCTAACAGAAAACGATAAGCGAATTCTTTGCGATGTGTGTATAAAAAACAATAAAATTTCTATTATACCCATTATACCGCCCGATCAATTAACCATCGATTTTAAAACCGAAATAGCCAATGCACTCAATCAACCAAATACCAACCATCGATAAGTACGGTAATGTTTTTGCCGAGGATCTCTATACGCTGGGTGAGCTGGTAAACCACCAGATAAAAAAAGGATTTCAACCGGTAGGTCCTGTAGCCGCAATAGATCATGGCGGCATAAGGGTAGTGGTACAAACAATTGTGCAATACAGTAAACCAGTATTTAAAAAACCATTAACCAAGAAATTATAAACCTGCCTTTACTCCCCGCTGGTTAGCGGGGATGGGGCTGCAAAAACCAAACCATGCCATACAAAAGCAGCATCGAATTATTAAAACCAGGCGAAAAATTCTATTTCCCTAACGACCCGAACCTAAACATTTACACAAAAACAAAAGAGAAAAGAAAAACCGGAAAAAGACAATTATTCTTTTGCGAAAAAATTAGTAGTGGAGATATTGAAGAAATATTTGAAGGCCGGCTGATAATGGCTTTTGAAACAAAAGAAGAACTGGTACCCACGCCTGTTAATTTTAATGAAAAACATACGCCGGTACTTATACGAAACAATCCCAAACCTACCGAAGCGTTTAAAACATTTTACAGTAAAATAAACTCAACAAACATGCAGCATCAAACCAGTAGAGAAGTTAACGTTTTTGAAACAACCGATTATAAGCTATTTAAAAAGCTCAACGGCAATCGCACTATAAACGATCGCAAAATTAAAAAAATCATTAAAGAAATAGACGGCGGCAACGATATGCTCAAGTATTATCCCATTCAGGTGCAGGATGATGGTATCGGCAGCTTAAATATTTTGGATGGCCAGCATCGTTTTACCATCAGTAAAATTTTAAAAAGGCCTGTGTTTTATATTTTGATAAAAGAAAAAAAGAGCATGCCAGAGATTGCTAAAGTAAACAGCAATGTAGAAAAATGGAAAAAGGATGATTACATCAATTGCTATGTTGCTGCAGGTAATGATCACTACGTAACACTAAAAAATTTTATTAACACAACCGGCTTTAGCCTGGGCATTTGCTTAAATCTGCTTACCAACGGTACACCAGGTATCTTATCTGGCGGCCAGCGTAATTTAATGAATGATTTTGAGCAAGGTGTTTTTGAAGTTAAATCTTTAGGTGCTGCCAACCACCTGGCAACTATTGTGGCCAACTTTATTTTCTTTACAAATTACCGTAGCCGGGATTTTATTAATGCTGTGTACCGCATCTACACCAGCAAAAAACTACCCTTTGCCGACGTAGTAGAAAAAGTAAAAGCAAATAGTAATATGCTGGTGCAACAAGCCAACTTTAAAGATTACATCTATAAAATTGAGCAAATAGTAAACATTGGCAAAAGCAACCGAGTAGTAATAATATAA
>JANYCA010000099.1 GCA_025360525.1 Chitinophagaceae bacterium
AGTGCTGTGTACATGCATACCAAAAATACTTTGGGGTGCCGGGTTTTCCAATACGCCTTCCTTAATAAGTAAACTTGCACCGCCGGGGTTTTTTTCTTCCCCGGGTTGAAATATTAATTTAATGGTGCCTTCCCATTCATCCTTTAATTCACTTAAAATTTTGGCAGCGCCCAGCAAACAGGCGGTATGTACATCATGCCCACAGGCATGCATAATTCCTGGCTTGCAGGATTTATAGGGCACGTCATTTTCTTCAATAATTGGCAGTGCATCCATATCGGCCCGCAGTGCCACCACTCTTTTCTCAGGGTTTTTGCCTTTAATTAAACCAATTACACCGGTGATTGCTTTCACATCGAAAGGAATGCCGAAACTGGTTAATTTTTCCTGCACAAAAATGGAGGTTTCAAACTCTACATAACTCAATTCAGGGTTAGCATGCAGGTGTCTGCGGATAGCCACAAATTCTGCAGCATATTCCATCGCCAGCTTTTTTATTTGTTGTTCCAATTTTGTACTCACAGCAATTGGTTTAGGGGTAAATGTAAAAAAATGATCAAAGCTGACGGCTTGCTTATTGCCATTTGCCTATTGCATACTGTCTTTATTTTTATCCGGTTTTACTTCGATGGTTTCTGCGGACAGGTATATATTTGAAGTTACCAATTTGCTTTTTAGAATTTCGTTTCTGTAATCCTCTGCCTCCTCTTTATCTAAAAAATTACCAAATTTTAATTTAATATAAGGAGGTTGAAAACTCATGTAAACCTTTTGTTCGGGGTAGCGCTGCAATAATTGAGTCCGCACTTTCATAGCAAGAATTCGGTCGTTAGTGCTTAGGAGCATCAGGCGGTAACCTTTTGCAGTAGTTTTTGCTTTTGCCGCCATGTCTTCATTGAAAGCTGCTTCTATTTTCGCCAGTTCATCTAACCTGCTGTCCTTAATAATGGTAACCTTGCCGGCCGGCCGGGTACTGTCAACAGTATTAAGGGTGTTTTGGGCGGTAGCGTTATTAACCAGCAGTGCGATCAAATAAAGTAAAACTATTTTTTTCATGTAATTCTATTGTCAAAAACTATTCCATTACTGTTGTTGTGCTGCTTCTTCTACAATTTGAATACTGCTGCTGCAGCCAAGTCTTGTAGAACCTGCTTCAATAAGCGCTTTGGCAAATGTATAATTTTTTATTCCGCCGCTTGCTTTGATTTGCACCGCATCTGCAAGGTGTTTCCGCATAAGGGCTACTGCCTCAACAGTGGCACCGGTTGCTGCATAACCGGTGGAGGTTTTCATAAAATCAACGCCTGCCGCACCATATAAGTCGCAGCAGGTAATAATTTCCTCATCAGTTAAAATACCACTTTCGATGATGATCTTAATGACCTTGTTTTTATTCCGGACGATGGGAAGAATAGCGTTGATTTCACTTGCCAGAAATTGCCAGTCTTTGTTTTTTATAGCACTGATGTTTATTACTAAATCCAGTTCATCAGCCCCATCTACAATGGCTAAAACGGTCTCTGCCACTTTGGCTTCAATGGCCGAGTAGCCAAAAGGGAAGCCTATTACCGTAGCCACTTTTACCCCTGAACCAGCAACAAGTGCTGTTACTTTTTTCACAAATAACGGTGGTACACATACTGCTGCAAACTGGTATTTAATGGCTTCCCTGCACAGTTGTTCAACATCCTGCAGGGTGGTGGTTGGTTTTAAAACGGTGTGGTCTATATAGCTGTTGATACCCATGTATATTTTTTTAAGTGAAGCAAACTTATACAATTTGCTGCGGCTTTGGCCTTTAAAAAATGTACATTTGCGGCTTATCACTGTTGAAACAATAGTAAATTATTATCATTATGAGTAAGTCATTCTACCAGGGTTTTGTAAACAAAAAAAAGAACAGCGCAGTAAAAGAGGGTTTTAAGCAAGCCAAAAGAAAGGCTAAAAAAGAAAGATCAGCAGCTATTGAAAAAAGATTTGAAGAAAAGCGCCAGCTAAAAGCAGCCACCGACGCATCTGCCTTAATTGCCAGAAGAGCAGCTCCCAAAAAAATCGCCGATAAAAAGGATAGTACAGGAAATGTGCAGGAACCGATTGCAGCAGCAGCTGAAAGTTTACAGCAAATTGTTGCGCCTGCCCCAAAATACAGGGCTACCGTCCCGGAAATACTGGCTTCTAAAAATAAACCTGCCGCCATTAGTGATGCCCAAATGCCGCTGAATAAATTTCTAGCGCATTCAGGTGTTTGCAGCAGGAGAGATGCAGTAGAAATTATTAAGGAAGGTAAGGTGAAAGTAAACGGTACAGTTATTATAGAGCCTGCCCATAAAGTAAGTGAGAAAGATGAGATTGTTTGTAATGGTAAAAAATTATTTGTTACAAAAAACCTGGTGTACATCCTGGTAAATAAACCCAAAGATTATATCACCACCACCGATGACCCACAGGGCAGAAAAACGGTTTTGCACCTGATACAACATGCTACTACCGAAAGGGTTTATCCCATTGGACGGTTGGATAGAAACACCTCCGGTGTATTGCTGATGACCAATGATGGTGAGCTTACTCAAAAATTATCACACCCCAGTTATAATATTACCAAAGTGTATGAAGCTAAACTGGATAAGGCGCTTACCAAAGCCGATTTTGATAAAATATTAGATGGCATTCAATTAGAGGATGGCGAGATAAAAGCAGATTCATTGGCTTATGCCGATGCACGGGATAAATCGATTATTGGTATTGAAATACATAGTGGCCGAAACCGTATTGTACGCCGTATTTTTGAATCGCTGGGCTATGATGTAAAAGGACTTGACAGGGTAATGTATGCCAACCTAACCAAGAAAAATGTTGAACGGGGCAAATGGCGTTTCCTGAGCGAAAAAGAATTGAGGTTGTTGAAATACATGAATGCCTCCTATAAAAAACTGCCTGCTAAAACTCCGGAAAAGGAACCTGAAGCAGCGGCACTTGAAACTAAGCCTGCAATAAAAAAAGTATATCCCCCGGCCCCGCCAATGGATGCTGCCAGCAAACTTAAAAAGAGTAAAACCACTGCTGCCAACAGCAGGGTAAGTAACAGGCCAGAGAAAAAATAATCACCCTTATACCTAATTAGTTTGAAAGGATTAGCAGAAATTATACTAGAGACAGATCAGTTTGTGGTGCTTAATAAAGCGCCGGGTGTATTGTCCATTCCAGACCGAACACAGTCTGAGCCTTCTTTAAAAGATGGTTTGATTGCAAAGTTTGGCCATATTTTTACGGTGCATCGTTTAGATAAAGATACCAGCGGCATTATACTTTTTGCTAAAGACGAGGCTACACATAAATATTTTTCCAAAGCCTTTGAAGACCGCAGTGTTGAGAAATATTATTTGGGGCTGGTGCATGGTGTGTTACCCAACCAATCCGGAAGTATCGACGGCCCTATTATGGAGCATCTGGTGCAAAAAGGACTAATGATTGTAAATAAAAACGGCAAGCCTTCTCTTACCGACTATGAAGTAATAGAAGCATTGGGAAAATATTCGTTGGTAAAATTCAGGATTCATACTGGTCGCACACACCAGATTAGGGTGCACGCCAAAAATATTGGTCACCCAATTGCCTGCGATCCATTGTACGGCGATGGACAGCCGATACTGCTTTCTGCCATTAAAAAGAAATACAAACTTAGTAAGCAGGAGGAGGAGGAGCGGCCGATACTGAACAGGGTGGCCTTGCATAGTTATCAATTAAAGTTTACGGATGCGGAAGGTAAAGCTTATGACCTTGTTGCTGAGCCTCCTAAAGATATGAGAGCATTGCTGCAACAATTAAGAAAGCATTTGTAAAACAAAACCATGATTTAAGCTGCATTTGCATCCTAAACCATGGTTATTATAAAGATAATTTATTCAAAAGGATTAATTATCCAGGTCGCAAAGTAAGTCTGCTGAATAGTAAATCTCTATTTTCTTTTTTTTCTTAATAAAAAAAAGAAACAAAAAAAATCAAGGCTGCATAAAAAAGACTAAAAATTTAAATGTTTGTCTAAAATGAAATTAGCTCGACCTTCAAAATATTCCAAAGCAGATGTGCAACTTACCGGCTAAAAGCAAATCCGGTCATTGGTAACACCAATTTCATTTTT
>JANYCA010000102.1 GCA_025360525.1 Chitinophagaceae bacterium
TTTATTTTCGCCCAACAGCGTTGGTAAAATAGCTGCAGCTGCTAAACGGATACCTGCATTTAATTTAGGATTGTTTTTTGCACCTAGCATTGATGCTAATGCACCATTGGCGTAGTTGCTTACTACAGAACCTGCAGCCATGATACCTGCATCTTTTAATCGTTCTGTTATTTTTTTAAAATTGAGTTTGCTTGCCACTTTTTTTAATTTAAGTGATGATGAAATGAGAATAAAAGCTTTGAGCTTTTAGCTCCGAGCTGTGAGCTCTGCCATCCATCCCGGACGGAAGAGTTTGTATTACCTGCGTTTGCTGGTACTACGGCCGCCCATTCTTTTGAGCTGGTTTTTTAATTTTGACAATACAGACTGCTTGCGTTTTACGGATTTAACCACAGACGCTTTTTTCTTAATTGCCGAAATTTTGGTTCTGGTTGCTTTAATTTGACGATCAACTGCGCCAATACCAGAAACTTTTTTCTTTGCCATTTTTTTAATTATTATGAGTGATGAGATACAAATACAAGCTTTGAGCTTTTAGCTGTGAGCTTTGAGCCTTTTAGCATTTACACATTCCCGGGGCAGCACGGCCTCCGGTATTTTCCATTTCTGTTAAAGAGCTTGCGCCCTGGTTTTTAATTTTTGTAGCGTTTTCAAATAAGTCCTGCTCGCCGGTTCCATCGTTTGAATTATCATTATTAAAATACCCTTCGCCATCATTGTAGGCGCCTTTGCTGTTCTGGTTGGCATATCCACCATACTCACCAGATTTTACAGTATTATCAAAAATATTTTCTGAATTACTATCCAATACATTATCAGTAAATATTGTGTCATTACTACTGTCTCCACCGGCATCTGCTCCTACATCGGGTATATCATCTGCATTAATATCAAGTCCATCTTTTTTACCGCCGAGCTTACTAATTATCCAGGTAATTGCAGAGATTACGGCAACTATCACATTGCCTTTTCCTTTAGGCTTTACTACAACTGCTCCATATTTTTTATTAGTTAAATTTGCCAGTGCATTTTGCTGTGCGTCTGTTAGTGGTGCATAGCTGGTGCTTTTGCTAACCTTTACTTTTTTCTTACTATTTTTTTTACCATGCTTTCCAATATTTCCAATGCCCTTAATGGCTACATTTCTCATCACTTTTGCCATGTAATTTTCCGGACTCATCCGTAAGCTTTTTGTAAGGCTGTTTCTAATAATGGCCATAAAGTGCTTTTCCTTCATGCCAATTTTTTCAATGATGAAACGCTTAAACTTTACTGACTTTCTTCGCTTGGCAATCATTACCTGGTTAAGCATTTTTTCTTCTGCAAACAGGTATAAAAACATCATGGCTGCTTTGGGCAAATAGATTTCTAAAACTCCTTTTGCAATTAACCTCAGGGGCAGTGTTACAACTTTTGTGAGGGCTTTAAAACCTTTTTTTATGCCCTGTCCAATTTTTTTAAAAAATCCTCCAACGCTTTGTGTACGGCCCTGGTACCGGGCATTGTTTAACATGGTATTTCCTATACCTTCAATCTGGTCTGGATTATCAATATTATCCAGTGCGCTTTGTATTACACCAATGGCTTTATCGTACTTTTCAATTTGCCAGTTAAACGGTCCACCTATAGAAGCACTGTTTGCCTTTTCAATTTCGAGGCGCTGGCGTGCCAACAATAAATCCATTTCTCCATCAGTAATTTCACCAATATCTTTTGTAAGCTTGAATACGCCGGGGGTATGTGCAACTTTTTTTGCTGCTGTGCCAACACCTCCTAAATATGCTATTCTGCTCATGAGTTTATCTTGTTTAAATGTGTATGCTTTTTGTGTGTTAAAAGGCCCTGTCCAAACACTGTCTAAAATAATTTCTCCACCACCTGCCAGCGGCACATATACATATACATGCGTAGGCTGTTGGCTTATACTGCTGTAGCTTGCAAAACGATATCCGTAAGGGATACCAAGGTTTCGTAAGCAACTACCTGTAAAGAGCGAGAACGATTTACAATCGCCGGCTTTATCCTGCCAAAGCCTTCCGGGGCTTTTAATCCATTGATGCCCTTCCGGATCGAGCCTGTATGGTATTTGTGTTTTTACAAACTGCCAGATATTTTTGCAGGTTTCTAACAGCGTTTTTTTTCGTAGCGTTGGTGCAAACAATTGTGTGTACCAGGCTGCTTTTGTATCTGCGTATAAAACTGTTTCAATAATATCAACCGTTAATCCATCAGGATACCTGATTTGATCATCTTCTTTTTTAGGGCGTTTTATTAAAGAGGTTTTATACAAGGGTTAGG
>JANYCA010000112.1 GCA_025360525.1 Chitinophagaceae bacterium
TACTTCGAAAAAGTAAACGATAAACTTGTATTAAAAATAGCACTTAGCAAAAAAAGACGGGCATGGTTTAGCGGACTTTGGAACTACTCAAAAGTCTTTGAGTATCCTTTTGATATTGCTATTGCGTAATTTGGGTTTAAAAGACTTTTTTGTGCGGATTAGTGACTGATAATAAAAAAGGGCCTTTGATTAAAGGCCCTTTTTGCAAACAACTATATTTTTAGAATCAAGTATACAATCCCAATAATTATGTAAGATTAAAATGTTTTTTCAAAAATAACTATATCACAAATTAATACTACAGTTTATCCACTCGCTATCAAATTGTACGTCTTTAAATTTTTTGTAAAAGTTGATGGCAGGTTCGTTCCAGTCTAATACCTGCCACATAATACCGTTGTACTTTTTCTCGTTGGCAACCTCAATTAATTTATCCAATAATATTTTTCCAATACCATTACCTCTCATCTTCTCTGTTACAATTAAATCTTCCAGATAAATACGCTGACCTGTCCAGGTGGAGTAGCGGATGTAGTATAAAGCGAAAGCATGAATTTCATTACCCTGCCCCGAAGGGCTGGGCGACTCTGCAACATAGGCCCACCATACAGGGTTTTCGCCAAAACCACTTTCTATAAAATGATCCAGAGAAACTGTAACAGCATCCGGTGCTTTTTCATACTCAGCCAATTCTTTTATCAGTTCCATCATGCGTGCACAATCTTCTTTAACTGCCGTGCGAATTTGTATTTTCATGTTTATTTTTTCTGTATTTGCTTATAAATAAGTTTCAATTTTTAAACCCTTCAACAACGTTCAACTAGTTTAAACCTTTCAACAACCTTCAACTTCCTATCAACGCTCCTTCCACCCGGGTCCTTTTACAAACCTGCCTGGTTTAGCGCCGGTATGGTTTCCGTCTTTTAATACCTGTGTGCCATTTACAAATACATCTACCACGCCGGTTGCAAATTGCTGCGGCTTTTCAAATGTAGCATTATCTGCTATTTTAGCGGGATCAAAAATAACAATGTCGGCATAGTTGCCTGCCTGTAATTCGCCCCGCTTTTTTATATGGAGTTTATCGGCAGCTAATTTGCTCAGCTTGCGCACAGCATCCTGCAAGGTGATTAATTTTTCTTCCCGGCAATATTTCCCCAGCACCCTGGCAAAATTTCCATAGGCCCGTGGGTGAGGATTTGATTTAAGAAAAACACCTGCCGGAGAATAGGATCCTTCATCACTACCGAAACTAACCCATGGCACTGCAACTTGTTTTTTTAAATTTTTTTCATCCATTAAAAAATAGATGGTGCCAATTCGGGAACTATCTTGTACAATTAAATCCATAGCTGTTTCTTCCGGCGATTTGCCACGAATTACTGCTACCTCAGCCAATGTTTTTCCGGTGAATTTTTTAAGACTGTCTTTGGTAAATCCTACCAAAATAAGTTTGTCTGCCGAGCCTGCGCCATAATATAAGTTTTCCCAGGTGGCGGCATTACTCTTCATGTCTTTGATGGTTTGCCGACGAATAGCGGAATCCTGCAACCGTTCCCGCAATTTACCAAATCCGCCATCCTGCAAAGCTGGGGGCATACTGGCTGTAAGGCCCGTACCGCCTGCTGTATAGGTGTACATATTGGCAGCAATATCAATTCCTTCTTTTCTTGCTCTTTCAATTCTGTTTATTACACTATCCATTTTGCCCCAGTTGTCTTTACCGGCAGCTTTAAGGTGATATATTTCGCCATGTACTTTTGCTTCTTTGGCAATTCTTATTAATTCTTCCACTGCCTGGTATAAATTATTTCCTTCGCTGCGCATGTGTGAAATATAGCCGCCACCGTACTTTGAAGCTTCTTTACATAAAGCAATCAATTCTTCTGTTTTGGCAAAAAATGCAGGCGGGTAAATTAATGATGTTCCTACACCTAAAGCACCTTCTTCCATTGCCTGCCGCACCAGCATTTTCATAGAGTCTAATTGAATGGCGGTCGGCGCTTTGTTATCTTCCCCAATTATATTGCTGCGAATGGTGGTGGCGCCAACGAAAGAAGCCACATTGCAACTCACCCCTTTTTTTTCCATGTAGGTAAGGTATTCGCCCAATGTATTCCAATCAATTTTGTATTTGATATCACCCTGGCTTATTTGCATATTGGCTTTCATGGTTCTATTTAACGGACCCATGCTTTCGCCTTCGCCCATTACCTCCAGCGTTACACCCTGCCTGATATCACTTTCTGATCTGCCATCTTCTATCAAAGTTTCATTTGCCCAGCTAAGCATATTGATGAACCCGGGAGCTACAGCAAGTCCTGACGCATCGATTTCATTTTTACCAACACTTGCAGACAGGTTTCCTATTGTTCTAATAATATCTGCATTAATGCCGATGTCGGCTTTAAACGGATTACCGCCATTGCCATCGTAGATCATTCCGTTGCGGATAATGGTATCGTATTCTTCTTTATTGTTGCAACTAAATAGCAGGATAAAAGAGAAAATGGAGAGTGTGACGAACTTCATAACTAGTGTTTTAGGTAAACTAAAGTTCGGGTAATTGATTGGATTTTTTTGCGGTATGCTTTAATTGAGCAATTGATCCATGTTGCAGCTAGTGGTTCTTCTTGTAAATTAATTAATTCGTGTAATGAAGAAGCTTGCAAAGTAGTACTGATATTATCAAATATTTTTAATAAAAAGACTCTATAAAAACATGCGTACATTGATGGTTATCGGCGAAAAATACTGGGTACAAAAAATTTGATTAAAGAATGAAATGAGTAAGTATTGCTATTAAACTTTCACCCTAACTATTATTCCACCGTTAAGGAAAACGATATCATCCTGGATCTAATCTGGTCGATATTACTGGAGAATTTTAAGCCGGGATTACGACTGTGCAAGTTTGCCAAACCCCAACTTACTTTTAGCTCGGGAGATAAAACAAAATACGGAAAGTAAATATGAAAGCCAATGCCGCCTTCAACACTATAGTTAAAGCCTTTTAGTTTGATAAGATCATCGGCATTTTTTTTATTGGCGGTTGAAGCAAGATCATAATCTATTTTACCACCGGCAATGGTGTATACTTTAAGGTTATTGATACGGTCACTGCTGAATTTTATCAGGAGAGGAAAACTCAACACAATTGATTGAACTTTTTTAAGTGTAATTTTTGTTTCGCCTAACGGAACATCAGGGTAGGTAAGGTTGTATTCGAAAGCCTTTTCACTGAAAGTTAGGTTAAGGGGATATGTCCTAATATCGAAATGCGGGCTAAGGTTTAAGTTTACCAGCCAGGCTAAATTTAACCCGGTGCTGTTAACACTTTCAATTACCATTACACTGTCGCCGTTTATTGCAGCGTTCAAAAACTGCGGGTGATGCGTAAAACTAAAATGCGATTTATTTAAACCAAGGTTGATGCCGAAATGATATAGCTTTTCATCATGATCGGGCATGTTGATACCGTTACGCAATTGGGCTACCACAAAAAAAGGTACCAACAAAAAAGCCGCTAAACAATAATTTATTTTTCTCCGCAATAGATGCTGCATATTCCTAAACTCTGGGGTTTACAATAAGTATTCCGATAACCGAGGTTATCTAAAATGGTAGTAAAATTTTTTCCTTCGGGGAATTTTTTAATTGATTCGTCTAAATATTTATATGCGTTGCGGTTTTTAGAAAATAATTTACCCATGCCCGGCGCCACTACTTTCATATACACATTGTACAATTGTTTTATGCCGACAGTTTTCGGTTTGCTGAATTCTAATACAACCAGTTTTCCACCGGGCCGAAGCACTCTTTTTATTTCGCTCAAACCTTTCTCCAGGTTTTGAAAGTTTCTGACACCAAAAGCTACCGTAACTGCATCAAACGAATTGTCGGCAAAGTTTATTGTTTCACTGTCGCCATTCACTAATTCAATAACCTTGCCCAGATTTAGTTTTTCAATTTTTTTTCTGCCAAAATTCAGCATGCCATCACTGATATCAATACCAATTATTTTTTCAGGATGTAAGCTATTGGTTGCCATTATTGCCACATCTGCAGTGCCGGTTGCAACATCTAGTATTTTTTTTGGATCCAGCTTTTTCAATTCTTTTAACGCATTTTTTCTCCAGGTAATATCAATACCAGCACTTAAAAAACGGTTTAAAAAATCGTAGCGGTAGGCTATCGAATCAAACATTCCTGCTACCTGTTCTTTCTTCGATAAATCAGAGCCCTCTTCCGGCATCACTGAATCATGATCGTATTTTACCATTGCTTACAAAGATAAAGAGTTTATAAAAGTTGCCGGGTTTAAAACGTTAAAGCGGATGAAAAGTTTGGTGGCTATGGTGGTTAAAGGGGTTAAAGGTGGTTTAAAGTGGTTTAATGTATTTGAAGGTGGTTGAATATGGTTGAATATGGTTGAAGAATTGAAAGCGGTAAAATATAAAAAGTTGATTGGGTCGGCCCAATTGCAAATCAAAAAGCACAAATCAAACCTGATAAATCATAAATCACAAACTATCTTTGCCGCTATGCTTATAAAATTTGCAAAATATATCATCAGCAGCCCTTCCGTTGACAGCTGCCCAACGCCGGACATGAATGAATTTGCGTTTATAGGCAGAAGCAATGTTGGTAAATCATCTCTTATCAATATGCTTTGTAACAACGACAGGCTGGCAAAAACCTCTGGTACTCCAGGTAAAACTCAACTGATTAATCATTTTGAAATTTCGGGGGTGCAGGAAAATACAGCCACTAACAGCAAGGTGAACCAGCAACCCATTAAATGGTACCTGGTAGATTTGCCCGGCTATGGTTTTGCTAAAGTAAGTATCCGTAGCCGTCGCCGTTGGGAGCAAATGATTGAAGGTTACCTGCGCAAAAGAACCAACCTCAAAATGATTTTTGTATTGTTGGATGCACGGCACACGCCACAGCAAATTGATCTTGATTTTTTGAACCAGCTTGATAATTGGGGCTTGCCCATTACCCTTGTATTTACCAAAGCAGATAAAGAAAAACAAGCCATCGTTGCAAAAAATGTAAAATTATTTATTGAAAGACTGCGGCAAAGCTGGCAGTTTATTCCACAACATTTTGTAACAAGTGCTACAAAAAAAATGGGTCGTGATAAAATACTTTCGCTGATTGAAGAGATAAATGAAAAGCCGCAATAGCGGGGTCAGTTGAGAGCTTCGTAAATTTTAAACTACGAAATAGCATCACAGAAAAAAATCCTGTCAGTTAACCACTTTATTGGCGCAACTGCTGCTGGCAAAGGCCTCCGGCTTAGCCTTAAATGCAAAACCCATCCCAAGGATATAACCCATTGCTTCCCTCAATGCCTCATTACTTTTAAACTGAGGATTGGTGTTAATGTCTGCATGTACTTCCATATCTACATTGTATTTTGTAAACAGGTAACAGAGTTCGTAAGCAATTTCAATACTCTTGGCAACTTCTACGAGCATCCTTTCTTTGATGCTGTATTTTATCGAAGTTTTTTCATTGTGGATGAACATAAAGCCGCCCCGGCCTTCTCTTAAAAAAACAATCACGGTGGCGAATTCTGTTTCCCGTCCTTTTACCTGGCTGTCTGTACCAATGCAAACTTTTAGATGGTTGCCTGCCTCGGCTTCTCTTTTGATGGTTTGTTCTACCGCTTCTTTGATAGGTAGTTGAATGGGATCGCCATTAAATTTTCTCCATAACATAAAAATGGGGTTTTCTAAAGTTACTAAGAAATGTAATACCGCCAACAGTATAGTGTAACCGAATGAACAGGTTAATGAAAAATTAATAAACAGATTAACGGGCAGGCTTTATTATTATTTACCCTAAGCTTCTTACTGCCAGTTGATTGAAATAACAAAGTGCAACATAATTGCTGCACTTTGTTTTAATTATCAAGGGGTCCATTTTTAGTGTTTAAAAATTCTTTCCGTTTGAGGTAAGCCATTACCTCCTTTGCTGCTCATTAGTTGCAGTATATATATTCCCTGGGGAAACTGGCCCACATTGATGTTGCTGAAACCAGCATTAGCTGAACCCATGATAAGTTTATTACCGTTTGCATCGCTAAGCTGGTATTCAAAATTGGTTGCAGCGTTTACAGTTATAGCCTGTTGTACAAAAGTTGATACTTTAAAATCGCTGATTGATTTGCCTGCCTTCTTTAAAAAAATGGTATTGGAATAGGCTATCTGATCAGATACAGTGGTAGTTTTTAAACGATAATATAAATCGGTTGTAACAAATGGAGCATAGGCAAAATTGTGTACCGTGCCGTTAACATTTTGGATGGTATTATAATGGATGCCGTCAACAGATGTTTGTATAGCAGTGCTTCTTACTTGTTCGCTACATACTACACCCCATTGCAGGCGGTGGCTATTTTTTTCGGAAACGCCGGATAGCTGAATTTTGCAGGCAGAAATTACACCCATCAACCCCGCTATTTTATAAGAACCAAGGCTACCGTAGCTGCTGGTATAGTTATTACCGGCGCCATCTACCACCATGTAATACGTGCCTGCATTTAAAACGGTATCAACTGCAACGGCCATGGTATTGACCGGATCGTAAGTGCGGAGTAAAGTTTTGTTGTCATCGTACAGTGATAATCTTACATCCAGGTTGGCGCCATCATTATTTTTGCTTACACTAAAAGGGTTTACTGTAAGGCGAAAATTTTCATTTCTGGCAAGTATAAATTTAAAGGCATCTTTATCATTGGTGGAACTTATCAATCCATCGATATTAATAACGGAAGAATTGATAACGGTTACATCTGTATCGATGTTATCCCCAAAATCATCAGCCCTGTAAGTAAAGCTATTTTTAGTAGTAATGATAGACAGGTTATCCTGTATTTTGCTACAGCCATAAGGGGTAGGACCATTATTCCAACTACTCATATTGCGGGAATAGCTATTGCCCATAATCGGTGCCCAGGATACTTCACCTGAACCAAGGCCGGCGTTGTAGGTATCTGTTAAGTTGCAACTTCCATCGTATTTAGACTGGTGTGATAAACCCAGCGTATGGCCGCTTTCGTGTGAGCAGCATTCGGCAACCATCTTGGGCGAATTGCCCAGCCGGTCGCTGAAAACGAAACAGGGCGTATCATCGCCCCAGTTAAAAGATCCTACATAAGCAATACCACCCACACCGGTAAACCAGGCGCTGGTGGATGTTACAATTACCCTGATTCTTTTATTTAGCGGAGCTGCCACAAACACGGATTCGCTGGTAGTGATGTTAATATTGAAGGGGCGAAAATCTTCTGCAACCCGATTGAAAATTTCCTGTATCTGTATTTCACTTAAAACTGCAGGTGTACATTTTAATGCAACGCCCCTGTTCCATAAAGGGCTGTAAACATCTTCACCGTCAAAATCTAAAAAAATGGTGGCAGTAGCGGAAGGAAAACTGCTATAGGTAGTTTGGCTATTTACTTTGGCAGCTTGCAGTAAAGCAGCCAACAATAGCAATGGTAAAAATAGTTTTTTCATTGGTCGGATATTTTCCACCGGGGATTAACCGGTTGTTGTTGGATATTGTTCGGATGTTGTTTTTTTCTTTACTGGTTGCAGGGCTGCAATACCTTTTCGGTTTCAATTTTTACAAACTGATAGGTATTGTGTTCCTGCTGCTGCAACTGGTAACCATCTGCAGATTCACTATTGTACAGGTGGCCTATATAAACAGTTTGATTGTTTGCCGTTGATCTTTTAGAAACAGCCAGCAACATATTGTTGAAAGCAGGCAACTGTATCACAAGTGTTTGCAGTGTGTTATTGTATTTTGATATTTTTTCGGAAACGGAACCTTCTAATTTAAAATTATCTGATAGTACTAAACTAACCTGTTGTCCTTTTACAGCGTTAAATAATTTACCCAATTGCGTTTCTGTACAGGCTATTTTGGCTGGGTATCGGCTAAAGAAAGCCTTTTTTGACTGGGAAAAGCTGGTTAAAAAACAGCTTGTAAATAGTACTGTCAATAGGATTGATAATAATGGTTTCATAGTGTTACTGTTGGATGGATAACTGCAGTATTGGTTTTAATAATACTACGTCACATCTCATAACGACTGCTACTGCAGATTATTGCATATATGAAATTG